>CALGGY010000173.1 GCA_937915785.1 uncultured Bacteroidales bacterium | reverse complement strand
CGTCGAAGAAGTGCAGGAAAGGCACGCGGCCTTCGATGGCGGCAAGGTGAGCCACAGGGGCGAGGTCCATAATTTCCTGCACGGAGCCGGTGGCCAGCAAGGCGAAACCGGTCTGACGGGCGCTCATCACGTCGGCGTGGTCGCCGAAGATGGACAGAGCTTGGGCTGCCAAAGCGCGGGCACTAACGTGGAACACGCCGGGCAGCAGCTCGCCGGCGATCTTGTACATGTTGGGTATCATCAGCAGGAGTCCCTGCGATGCGGTGTAGGTGGTGGTGAGGGCACCGGCCTGCAACGAGCCGTGAACGGCACCGGCGGCACCGGCTTCGCTCTGCATCTCAACCACTTTCACGGTTTCACCGAAAATGTTTTTTCTGCCGCCTGCACTCCACTCGTCGATGTATTCGGCCATCGGCGACGAAGGGGTGATAGGATAGATGGCGGCCACTTCGCTAAACATGTAGGCCACGTGCGCAGCAGCGCAGTTACCGTCGCATGTCATGAATTTTTTTTCTGCCATATTACTAAATATTTGTGTTTTAAAGTATTATTACTTTGCTTTTTGTTTCTTTTGAACCGACAAAGATACGATTTTTTATCGGCACCACAAAACCTTTTGCCGAAAATATTTTACACAGCCTGACATCAGGGGCGTCTGTCCGCATTTTGCACGGAGGTGTCAGGATTTGGATTTGTCCACAAGTCCCATCTCTATGGCCAGTGCCGCCGATGTGCCGATGAAATGCACCTCGTGGGCAAAAGACATTTTCAGGCTCTCCTCCAAAGCCCGCAGCTCATCACTGTTTTCCATTGTCTGGTCTGAAACCGCTACCAGTGCCCAACGGATTGGTCTGTGCTTTTTCAAACGCTCCTTCCTAAAAAAAATCATCATCTGCTCAAACAAACCATAATCAACCACTTGTCCATTCTTTATTGGACGAACATTTTGTATGTAATCAATCAGTCTGCCAAAGTAAACTAAACATTCATTTCCTGCGGCCAAGACCCTACCATTACGTACATCTACAGCGACAACTGCCGGCTCCTCAAGAACAATTTTCCCATCCTTACAAATACGTATTTGTGTGGATCCCAAATCAATACTCCAACGGTGCTGGCGCAAAAAACCGAACATATTCAACTATAATTATAACAACAATCGGCACATCTATAGTGGACCTTTTCAAATCAAAAAATCAGAGCAAGAAACAGACACAGAATAAAGAACAACAACGACAGGCCTGATATAGCTACGGCTGCGATGAACACTTTTCTTGCGGCGTTGCTCTTGCCTTTCATGTACAAAATGGCGGATGCGGCAAACATCAGTATCAGCAAGGGCTCCAACATGCAGAAAAGAAGCACGTTTATGGCGCCGTACGAAAGCGAAACCTCTATCATCAAAGCCACACACAATCCACAAAACCAATCTAAAAAGGCATTTATGCATGGTAAACATATCTATAACTTTTACATAATAACGGCATCACCCAATGAATATTGCATATCAATCCAATTCAGCCCGAAAAACACCCAACTCGCATTGCTACACAGCCTTGTGATAAACAAAAGCAATAAAAAAGCCAACACGCCGAGTTGCGCCATTGAAAAGCCCAACTCACAGCAAACGTCTCCACTATTTCCACGCCACCGGAAAAAAAGGTTTTCGCCTCGCCACTACATTATTTAATGAAAAAATCGTATATTTGCAACAATGTACGATAGGCCAATGCCTGCCGCAAGTAATTTATTGCAAACAAGTTACACAACAAAACACACGTAAACGATGTCATTACTCTCCATACGCAACCTGCACGCCAGCATTGGCGACAAAGAAATACTGAAAGGTGTGAACCTCGAAGTGAACGAGGGTGAAGTGCACTCCATAATGGGTCCCAACGGCAACGGCAAAAGCACCCTCGCCGCCGTTATTGTGGGCAACAGCAAATTCACCGTAACCCAAGGCGAAGTGATTTTCAAAGGGCGCAACGTTCTCGACATGCCCGTTGAGGAGCGCGCCGCCGAAGGCCTTTTCCTCGGATTCCAGTACCCCGTGGAGATTCCGGGCGTGAGCATAAGCACATTCATGCGCACCGCCGTAAACGAACAGCGCAAATACCGCGGCCTCGACCCCCTGTCGGGCAGCGAGTTCCTGAAACTGATGGAGGAAAAGAAACAGATAGTGGAACTCACCTCCAACCTTGCCAGCCGTTCGGTGAACGAAGGCTTTTCAGGCGGCGAGAAAAAGAAAAACGAGATATTCCAGATGGCAATGCTCGACCCAAAAATGGCAATCCTCGACGAAACGGACTCTGGCCTCGACATCGACGCACTGCGCATTGTGGCCAACGGCGTTAACAAACTGCGCCGCCCCGACAACGCCACCATCGTCATCACACACTACCAGCGACTGCTCGACTACATAGTGCCCGACTTTGTGCACATACTCTACGAAGGACGCATAGTGAAAACCGGCGACAAAAACCTTGCCCTCGAGCTGGAAAAGAAAGGCTACGCGTGGATTAAAGAAGAACTTGAAAACCAATCCAGATAACCAGCCATGACCACCTCCGAACTACTTTTGAAACAAGCTGCCAAAGCTACCGGCAACGGCTCCACTATTGCCCCCGATCAGCAGAAAGCCGCACGTTTCCTTGCCGAAAACCGTTTCGCTTTCCGCAAAAACGAGGTGTGGCGCAACGTGGATTTCTCCGATTTCCTCAACGACGAACTCACCGTTCCCGACAACAGCTTCTGCCCCATCCCCACCCCCTTCAGCTGTAACATACCCAATCTGGACACCCTGCAGCTGACCCTCTGCAACGGCCATTTCCAAGGCCAGCCCCTGCAAACCCTTGCCGGAGGCGCCATTGTGGGCGGCCTGCGCACCGCCCTGCAGCAGCACCCCGACCTTGTGGCCACGGTGTTTGCACAAACCACCCCCGAAAACAACAGTTTTCTGGCGGCCAACACCGCCGCTTTCACCGACGGGGTGTTCATTTACATACCCGACGGAGTAACCATCGAAAAACCCTTGCAGATACTCTCCGTGGCCGACCACGAAAAAGCTATCTGCCTGCAAACCCGCAACCTTGTGTATGTGGGCCAAAACAGCCGCCTCACGCTCATACACTGCGACGACTCGCACAACCACAACCGCTCTTTCTCCAACAACGTTACCGAAATTGTCATCGACCAATACGCACACCTCGACCACTATAAGATGCAGAACCTCAACGACAACTCGGGACTGATGAACCAAACCTTTGTGCTGATGCGGCAAAACGCCTCGCTGCTCTCCAACAGCGTTTCGCTCAACGGAGGCAACATACGCAACCACAACGAGGTGCGCATGGCCGGCCAACACTGCGACGTGCAAGTGCAAGGGCTCTACCTTATGGACAAGGAACAGCGCATAGACAACTACGTGTATGTGGAGCACAGCCAGCCAAACTGCAACAGCTACGAGCTTTTCAAAGGCATAATGGACGACAACGCCCGCGGCAGTTTCCACGGTCATGTGCTGGTGCGCGACGGAGCCTCGAAAACCAACGCCGTACAATCGAACAAAAACATACTGCTCACCGACAAGGCCACCATCAGCTCCAAGCCCTTCCTCGAGATATACAACGACGACGTGAAATGCTCGCACGGCTCCAGCATAGGCCAGCTCGACGAGCAGGCACTATTCTATATGATGCAGCGTGGCATACGTCCGCATACCGCGCGCACCCTGCTGATGTATGCTTTCTGCGACGAGGTGCTCAAGGACATAGCCATTGCCCCACTTCAGCAACAGCTGCGCGAAATGGTAAGGCTGCGCCTGCAAGGCGAACTCTCGTCGTGCGACAACTGCATGATGAGCTGCCCCACCAACGACGCTTGCCATTTCTCCATCGACACCTCGGCGCTATGATACGCAAAGCGCTTCTGACACTGACGTTTTTGCTATCGGTAGCCGTTTTACAATCGCAAAACAACATCGACTACCTGCTGCATTGCCAGTGCGGAACCACCCTCACCGCCAGCCAAACCGCCGACCTGCGCCAAGCTTTCGAGCTGTACACTGCCAACCGACTTACACAAAGCATACGCATCGCCCGACAGGTGATGAAAGAGGCACCGCAATCGCCCCATCCATATTTCCTTATGGGACTTATCTACGCCAAGCGCGAAAACCTGATGAAAGTGTCGGCAATGTTCAAAAAACTGAACGCCATCTGCCCCGACTACCCCGACGCCCGCGCGCATTTTTTCATCGGCATGATAAACTACACCAACGAGGACTTCGGCCTTGCCACCGACAACCTGAACCGTTTTTTCGAGCTTGCCGCCAACGACCCGCAAGGCATCTACGCCGAGTATCGCGACAACGCCGAAGTGTACCGCCGGTGGTCGGTGTTCCTGCACCAGATGTCGGCCAACCCTGTGCCCTTCGAACCCAAATCGATGACCAACATCAGCACACCCCACAACGACCTGCTGCCATACCGCACCGTGGACGGCTCGCAGTTCTGGCTCTACCGTTTCATACCCAAATACAAGACCGAAAGCCTCGGCTACGTGCCCGAGACGCAGGAAAAAACGCTGCGGCTGTTCCAATGCCGGCTGCTGCCATACGGCAACTACTCCGAAGGCAAGGTGATGGGCACTCCCTTCAACCGCACCAGAACCGAGGGCGGAGTAACACTAACCGCCGACAACCACCTGCTTTTCTATTCCATAATAAAAAAAGAGGCCAACGGCTACAACAACAGCGACATATACTACACCGAGTTCAAAGGCGGACGCTGGCAGCCCGCCGAAAACGCCGGCCCGGCCATAAACGGTGCCAACAGCAGCGAAAGCCAGCCCTCCATAACCCCCGACGGCTCACGCCTTTACTTTGCCAGCAACCGCAAAGGGGGCTACGGCGGCGATGATATATGGTGCTCCGAACGCCAGCCCGACGGCAGCTGGGGACAGCCGTACAACCTCGGCCCAACGGTGAACACCCCCGGCAACGAACGGTTTCCATTTATCTGTGCCGACGGCGAAACGCTGTTCTTCTCCTCCAACGGACAGATGTGCATTGGCGGATACGACGTGTTTGTGGTGCGCTTGGACGGCAACGGCGCCGCCACTGCCAAAAACCTCGGCTACCCCATAAACACCAACGCCGACGAAGTGGGCTTCGGCATCACCGCCGACGGAACAAAAGCCTATTTCTCCTCAAACCGCTACCCGGGCAAAGGCGGCATGGACATTTTCGAGTTCGAGCTGTACCCGCAGGCGCGTCCACGACGCATGCTGGTGCTCAAAGGCAGCGCCATCGACAAAAACGGCAACGCCATAGGCGACAAAATATCTGTGGTGGACCACGCCACCAAAAAACGCACCGAATTCCCCATAAACCCACGCAACGGACGGTTCACCATAGTGGTAAAAGCCGATTGCGGCAACGATATATGCCTGATGCAGAACAGCCGCAACTTGGCCACCAAGAAAGTGGGCGCCGACACCGCCGGCTGCCGCGGCGAGATAGTGTTTTTGAAGAGGTAGGGATTTGCAATAAAGTAACATAAATTTGCAATTGACGTAAAAAAACTGCAACTTTGCAATTTGAAATGGACCAACAGAAAGTTATACAGCATTTTGCCACCCAATGCTTCGTTGTGGCTATACGGTTCGCGTGCGCGTGGCGACGCCAATCCCGACAGCGACTACGACCTGCTGATACTGCTGGACAAGGATTATATAACCTGCGACGACCACGATAACTACGCCTACCCTTTGAGGGAATACGGTTTTGATATCTGGACAGAAATAAATCCACACATTTACACTCGGAAAGACTGGCTTTCGTGGTCATTCTCCCCCTTTTACAAAAATGTTGAACACGATAAAATCGTTTTGAAATGAATCTTTCGGACGAAGAACGGGGAATAGTCGTTGAATTGGATATAGAAAAAGCTCGGACTGCATACAACGAAACCATCCTGGCTGATGGAGAAAAGTTCGTGGAGTGGTGCCGCTGGGCGTTTGTACTATGCTCTTTTTCACGCTGTAAGCGCACTGCTTATACACGACAAACACTCGGTAAACAGCCCCAAAGGTTCGAACATATTATTTAGCAACTATTACATAAGAACAGGTTTGTTGCCTCGATAATATGGCACACTGTATAGCCAAATGGAATTCATACGGGAATAAGGCGAGTACAACTGCACCTGCCAATTTACGCAGGAAGAGCTGCAACAGCGCTTGGAACCTTCAAAAAAAATGATTGACACCATTGTTTCGATGGTGAAAGAATGAACCAACCACGGAACCCCACAAAAGGAATTGTACTGACACAGAAAGCTGCCGCGGCGAGATAGTGTTTTTGAAGAGGATGTAAGAGAATATACTATCTATCACTTTTACGCCGATTGCACTCCACGCATAACATCTGGCAGTTTTCTGCTATTGTCCTGCCACCCTTGCTCCACGGTGTGATATGGTCGGCTTCCATTTCGTTTATATCGACATGCTTGCCGCAAATAGGACAAATACCCTTTTGCCGCTCATATACCTCGCGTTTAGTGTTGCCATCGAACAGTCGTATGCCAAGGTGACGTTCATCACCATCGAGCACATATTCGTAAATACCCGATTTTCTTTGCACATCACTGTCTTGCATAAGTTTGGAAATTTGTTTTTCCAACTTCACGGCATCGGGTTTGTCATCTTTGTGAGCATTATATATCAATCCCCACGGCAGTCCTTTCATCTCTCTGCGGTATTGCGTGGACTTGGCTTTTACCCAATTTATCACATTTTGGAAATAGAGCCACAATTCATCTGCATTAGGGTCATGCTGGTGAATGGCCATATATTGCTCCACACTTTTTCCATCCCTATCGCCGATCCATTCCAAGACCGTCTCCAAATAGTCCTGGCGGATAGGCGTCCCGGACATGTAGTTGGACGCAATCCTATATGCCACACAACCAGTCTTTGAAAAATAGCGTTTTGCCTGAGTAACCCATGGTCCCGAATAAATTGCATTACGAATTTCCTGATGAGTAAGCTTTTCTCCCGCAATATTGATAATATTAAACCACTTGAGTTTTTCCTCATCCGTACCATTTTCACAGATGTATACTTGCAACGGGTAATCCAATATGCGATTTTTCTGAGTGTCTGTCAGGTTGTCCCATGCGCAAAGGTTGCCATCAAGGGTCATCATAAACTCACCCGCAATAAACGAGCAAATTGAAATGGTTCGCTGCTGCCCGTCCAACAACTCGTATCCTATT
Organism: uncultured Bacteroidales bacterium; assembly: GCA_937915785.1. Lineage (GTDB taxonomy): Bacteria > Bacteroidota > Bacteroidia > Bacteroidales > P3 > UBA1219. Next base: position 13,241 of record CALGGY010000173.1, on the reverse strand, counting down.
CCGTCCGAGCCGTCTGTTTTCACCCAATACATAACGTTGAGCGGAAAATTGTTCCAAACTGTGTCTATCACGGCATTGCGTTTTTTGTCATCATAAACGAACTCTCGCTGATATTTGGGGCGGATATTCAACCGCCCGCCGTATCCCACAATGCCTTCTTCCGTGATACTAAGATCTTCGTACCCCGCACACAAATCGCGGATTTTAATTTCGTGTAGCGTTATTTTCATCATTTTTTATTGGTTTTTTGTTGCGGATTATCAATCGATGATATGTTTTCTGACATGGATTGCCATTGTGAAGTATCTGCCTGGACTTTATTTCTCTAAAATAGGAGCATTTCTTATATTCATCTATCTCAATTGCAGGTTCACAACAACTAATTATCTCAAATTGTTCTGGATTAAATTTGTCCACAAATGTAATTGGCACACCCATATTTCCTTCATAATCGGCTGGAATTTCAGAAAATGTTGGCACATTTATTGCATCGCAATTAACATAGTGCGGATATTCAATAGCGTCATAATGCTTGTACAAAATTAATTCTTCGTTATGCTTGGAAACAGGGAGATTGGTAAACCAACAAGATGTTGAAACTCGTGCTATTTTATTTCCCTTTTCATCAATATGGTGGAATCTTTCCCAATCATCGGGAACCTGAAAAAACATTCCCACATTGAAATTGGTGTACCCTGTACGTATTTTATTTTGCTGGAACATTCTGAATGTTTCCTTGTAAGTAATAGCATTGGTGTTTCCAATAATAAGAAATTGTTTGCCGTATTTTTCCAATAGGGCAAGGTACTCTCGAAAAAGCGAAAAAGGAGGGTTGGTTACAACGATGTCTGCCTCCTTGAGCAGCTCAATACACTCGGGGCTGTCGAACGAGCCATTCCCTTCCAGCTTTTGCAATGTGTTTTTGTCGTTTTGCAGCAAATAACGCACGTCGGCAAGGTTCACAGCCCCGTCGCCGTTGTAGTCTTCCACTTCGTTTATCACTACCCTGTGAGCTATTTTCTTCGGGCCCTCTTCATCTAATGCAAAGAGCAACGGAAGCTGATTGCCTGCAATTGGAGAACCGTTGTAACATGTGGCAATAAGCTTTTTCAGTCCCAACGAATTGAAATTGAGGGCGAAATACTGAAAAAAATTGCTTTCAAACGGGTCGTCGCAATTGCAAAGCACCACTTTGTCCTTGAAATAGGGCTTGTAGTATTTGAGTTCTTTTTCAATGTCTCTCATTTGAGTATAAAACTCATCTTTACGTGCTATTCTTGCTGCATTAAGAGTATTCTGTGGCATAACGGATTGATAGTTTTTTTGCATCGCTATCAATCCTCGTTGCGATAAAAAAAGCGTGAGCTTCTTATCGCGTACCAAGGCAACCCGGCAAGGAGACCTTTTCCATCCCTAAGAAGCTCACATTACTGTGAGCATACTATATTCGGATGGAAAGTCTCCGTTTGCAACGGAAACCTGACTATCATTTTCGGTGTCTTATCTCCAAAACAACTTTGCCGGGTCTTTCGGTAGACGCGAAATAATAGTAATGCTGTTTAATACTTACCACCTGCCAACTCTCGGCAGGCGGTTATAATTTGCAAAATTACACTTTTTTTCCGAAACATCCAAATACTTTTTCCCACCGCTTTCCCAAAAACGGCTTGCTCCGTGGCAATGCCGAAACCACCACCACACCTACCACCTACTAATTACTAACTATCAACTACTAATTACCAACTACAAACTACAAACTACAAACTACAAACTACTACCGCCTTTCCAGCAGCATCACGTTTTCCACGTGCTGGGTGTGGGGGAACATGTCCACGGGCTGTATGGCCTTCACCGCATATTTCTCCGCTAGCATGGCCACGTCGCGGGCTTGGGTGGCGGGGTTGCAACTTACGTAAACTATTTTGCGCGGCTTGGTGGCAAGCAGCTGGTTCACAACCTTTTCGTGCATGCCTGCGCGTGGCGGGTCGGTTATCACAATGTCGGGAGTGCCATGTTGGGCAACAAAATCTGGAGTGAGTATGTCGGCCATATCGCCGGCAAAGAACGTGGTGTTGTCGAAACCGTTGAGGGTGGCGTTCACACGGGCGTCGGCCACGGCTTCCTCCACATACTCTATGCCTACAACCTTGCTGCAATACTTGGCCACAAAGCAGGCTATGGTGCCAGTGCCGGTATAGAGGTCGTACACAGTCTCGTTGCCGTGCAGGTCGGCAAAATCGGCCACAAAGCCGTACAGGTTGCGCGCCTGCTGCGAATTGGTCTGGTAAAACGACTGCGGACTTATACGGTACTTCAGCGCTGCATCTTCGGAGCGGTAGGCCGCCATCTCCTCGGTGATGTAGGGAGTGCCGCTGTAGCACACCACCCGCAAGTCGCTGTACGAATCGTTAAGTTTTTCGTTCACAATGTATTGCAACGACATGATTTGCGAAAACTCCTGTTTCAGGAAATCCAGCAGCGGAAAAAGCCGTTTTTTGTCGTCCTCTGCCACTATCACAATAAGCATCCACTCGCCGGCATGGGTGTTGCGTATCACTATGTTGCGCAGAAAACCCTTGTGGGTGCGGATGTCGTAAAACTCCAGCCCGTTCCGGGTGGCGTAGAGGCGTATGCTGTTGCGGATGTCGTTGGAGAGGTCGTCCTGCAAGGCGCAGTATTGTATGTCCAAAACCTTGTCGTACAGTCCGGGTATGTGCAGACCCAGGGCGTTGGGCTGAGGCTTGAAATCGGGGTTCGCTATTTCGTCGGCCGTCATCCATCGGCGGTTGGAGAAAGTGAACTCCAGCTTGTTGCGGTAGTGGAAAATGCGTTCCGAGCCGCAGATTGCCCGAGCCGACGAGGTGTCGATTTTGCCTATGCGCTGCAGGTTGTCGAGCACCTGACGCTGCTTGGCCTCCAGCTGGTCGGCGTAGTTGAGGGTCTGCCACTTGCAGCCGCCGCACACTCCAAAATGGGGGCATTGCGCCGGCACACGACGGTCGCTGTAGTGCTTTATGGCAATGGCACGACCTTCGGCATAGCTGCTTTTCGACTTCACTATCCGCACGTCAACCACGTCGCCAGGCACCACAAAGGGCACAAACACCACCTTGTTGTCTATCCTTGCTATCGACATGCCCTCCGAGGCGGCCGACAATATCTCCACATCGCTGAAAACCTGTCCTTTCTTCGATTTCGACATCTCTTCAAACCTTTTTTATACTTTATAAAAATCAAAAAGAAGCAGGGTACCACTCGGTACGATGCTTCTTTTTCCCTTTAAAGGCTATTTTTTTCTTTTTTGGCGCCAAAGAAAAATCAAAACTTCTAGCGTTCGTCAGAAACTGTCAGTTTTTTTCTGCCTTTTTTTCTACGAGCAGCCAAAACTCGACGTCCGTTTGCTGTGGACATACGTTGACGGAAACCGTGCTTATTGGCTCTCTTTCTGCGTGATGGTTGGAATGTTCTCTTCATTTTTCTACTGTTTTTGAGTTTGCAAAGGTACGAAAAAATTCGATACCAAACACCGTTTATGCAAAAAAAAATTTACACCCGCCAAAAGATAAAAAAAACGAGCAACTAAACAATTGAACAATAACATGTTAAAAAAATACTCGCCAAAACGGTGCCACAGTCAAAAAAAATTGCTAACTTTGCAAAACAAAACCAACAAGAACACTTTGCACCAATTTTGAAGCAAAAATGACCAAAGAAACATTTCTTGAATACGTTACAAATTCGCAGCAATTCAGCTTGCAGGACAAACTCGACATCCATTCCGAGAAAATGGACTACCCTTTCTGCTCCATCCTTCAGGTTCTCGACCTGCTGTGCGACAAGGCCACGTCGGAAAACAGCCCCGACCCCACACAGATAAAACGCGTGTCCCTGCAAACCAACGACCCCACCATTTTGGACTCCCTGCTCCGCAGCGCAACCCGGAAAAAGACCGATGATCACTCCGAGGCCGAAGCTCGCCACCTGAAAGAAAAAATCGAGGCAGCCAAAAACAAGGAGATGGGATTCACCGCCTCCGGCGAAATCGACATTCTCGATGAAATAAACTCATTCCAGGACATCTCGTTCAAAACCGCACCAAAAAGCGTCATTTTGGAAAATTTTCTCTACCAAACACCAAAAACCACTCCCAATCAAACCAAAAATCACAACTACACCATCGACGAACTGGGCAAAAAAAGCAACTCCGACGAAAATGGCTTAATGTCTGAAACATTGGCAATTATACTCGAAAAACAGGGCAAATTCGAAAAATCAATCGAAATATACCAAAAATTAATGCTTCAAAATCCAGAAAAAAATAGTATCTTTGCAGTCCGAATTTCGGAACTTAAAAACAAATTAGAAACAAAATAAAATAATTAAAAATGAAGACCTTTTATACAGTTCTTGTAGTTATCATCCTTGTAATTTGCGTTGTACTGGCGCTTGTGGTGCTCATCCAGAATTCCAAAGGCGGCGGCCTTGCCTCCAATTTCCAAGGACAAAACCAATACCTTGGAGTACGTAAAACCGCCGATTTTCTCGAAAAAGCCACTTGGACTCTGGCCACCCTGCTCATAGTTATCAGCCTTGCTTGCGTTGCCTTTGTCCCCAAACACCCCGACGACCAAACCGAAGTGAAAAGCGCGCTCAACCTGGGCAACGTAAACGTACCTACAGCTACACAGCAAGCTCCGGCCGCCGACGCTCCCGCACAGCAACAGCAGCCCGATGCCCAATAAACAAGAACTCTAAAACAAAAAAAAAACAAAAAAGCGATTTGCATTGCCAAATCGCTTTTTTTTGCCCAATGCCCCATCCATGAACGTACAAGAACAAGTACTGCAACTGCTTTTCGGCAATTTCCCCCACACCCCCACCGATGGCCAACTACAAGCGGCAAAACAGCTTGTCCACTTTCTGTACAACCCCGACCCCACCGCCGCCTTTGTGCTGAAAGGCTACGCCGGCACCGGAAAAACATCGCTCGTAAGCGCACTCATAAAAACACTGCCGCTCCTGAAAATCCGGACCGTACTGCTTGCCCCGACAGGTCGCGCCGCCAAAGTGCTGTCCAACTACTCGCAGCGACAAGCCCTTACCATACACAAAAAAATATACTCCACTACAGCCGACAACTACGGCATAATGCGCTGCACAAAAGCCCGCAACAAACACTCGTACACTCTTTTCATTGTCGACGAGGCATCAATGATTGGCGACGGCAGCGAAGGCGACTACAACCTGCTCGACGACCTTGTTAGCTACGTGCGCGACGGCAACCACTGCCGACTCATGCTCATCGGCGACATGGCTCAGCTGCCTCCCGTGGGCTCCACCATTAGCCCGGCTCTCAACTGCGACTACCTGCAAACAGAATGCAACCTCAATGTGCATTCTTACGAACTCACCGAAGTGGTGCGCCAAGCCGAAACATCGGGCATCCTGCACAACAGCACCCTGATACGGCAGCAGATAGCATCGGGCAACGAACTGCCGCAAATGCCACTTTTCGACCTCCACAACTGCTCCGACGTGGCACGTATCGACGGCGGCCAACTGGAGGAAATCCTGAACCAAGAGTACTCAAACCACGGCTCCGAAGATGTGGTGCTTATCTGCCGAACCAACAAACGGTCCAACATTTTCAACAACGCCATCCGCAACCGCATTCTTTTCCGCGACGAGCAGCTGAACACTGGCGACTACCTTATGGTGGTGAAAAACAACTACTTCTGGGCTGACGATGGCTCCGGTATCGGCTTCATTGCCAACGGCGACATAGCCGAAATTCTTCGCCTGCGCAACATGGAGGAGCTCTACGGATTCCATTTTGCCACCGCCGAGCTGCGGTTCATCGACTATCCCGATGCCCCCGAACTGGAATGCAAAATTCTGATAGACACCCTCACGTCGGAGTCGCCATCGCTCACCACCGACCAAAGCCGGCAACTTTTCGAACAGGTGATGCTCGACTACGCCGACCTGCCCACCAAGGGCGACCGCTTGAAAGCCGTGCGTTCCAACCCGTATTTCAACGCGCTGCAGGTGAAATTCGCCTACTCTCTAACCTGCCACAAAACACAAGGCGGACAGTGGGACACCGTAATCATCGACCAAGGCTTTCTGCCCGACGGCGCCGACCGCGAATACCTGCGATGGCTGTACACAGCTCTCACACGAGCCAAACATCAGGTGTACCTGCTCAATTTCAACGACGATATGTTCTAACCACCACCTTCCAAGTCAAAAAAAAAGCAGGGACCGTTCGTGCGTAGCCCTGCCATTGTTCCATTTATTTAAAATTTTATGCGTCGATATTGGCGTATGTGGCGTTTTGTTCGATAAACTCGCGACGTGGCGGCACGTCGTCGCCCATCAGCATGGAGAATATGCGGTCGGCCTCCACGGCATTTTCGATATGCACCTGGCGCAGTATGCGGGTTTCGGGATTCATGGTGGTGTCCCAAAGCTGTTCGGGATTCATCTCACCCAGACCTTTGTATCGCTGTATGCGCAGGCCGCTCTCGCTGCCGCCGCCAAGTTTGTTTATCAGCTCCACACGTTCTTCCTCGGTCCAGCAGTATTCCGATTTTTTGCCCTTGCTCACCTGATACAGCGGCGGGGTGGCAATATACACGTAGCCGTTTTCGATAAGCTCCGGCATGTAGCGGAAGAAGAAAGTCAGAATCAGCGTGGCTATATGGCTTCCGTCAACATCGGCATCGGTCATTATTATCACTTTGTGGTAGCGCAGCTTGTCCAAATTAAGGGCCTTGCTGTCGTCCACAGTGCCAATGGTAACGCCCAACGCGGTGTATATGTTCTTTATCTCATCGCTTTCGAAAGCGCGGTGTTGCATGGCTTTCTCCACGTTGAGGATTTTACCGCGCAGAGGCAGTATGGCTTGGAATTTGCGGTCGCGGCCGCTTTTTGCCGATCCGCCTGCCGAGTCGCCCTCCACAAGGTACAGCTCGCAAATCGACGGGTCGCCGTCCTGACAGTCGGCCAGTTTGCCGGGCAGTCCGCCGCTGCTGAACACCGTCTGGCGCTGCACCAGCTCGCGGGCCTTGCGGGCGGCCTGACGCGCGGTGGCGGCAAGTATCACCTTGTCCACTATGGCCTTGGCTTCGCGCGGATGCTCCTCAAGGTAATTGGCAAGCAGCTCGCCAACAATCATATCCACGGCGCCCATCACCTCGTTGTTGCCGAGTTTTGTCTTGGTCTGACCTTCGAACTGGGGCTCCGCCACTTTCACCGACACAATGGCGGTGAGGCCTTCGCGGAAATCGTCGCCGGTAATTTCTATCTTGGTTTTCTTTTGTTTCTCGGCCCGTTCTATCATGCCCGACTTGTCGGCGTAGGCTTTCAGTGTGCGGGTAAGTCCGCGGCGGAAACCGGCAAGGTGTGTGCCGCCCTCGTGGGTGTTTATGTTGTTCACATACGAGTGGGTGTTTTCCTTGTATCCGGTGTTGTACTGCAGGGCTATCTCGATGGGGATGCCCTGTTTTTCGCCTTCGATGCAGATGGGTTCGGGCATCAGTTTCTCGCGCGACTCGTCGAGGTAGTTGATAAAGTCCTTCAGTCCGTTTTCGGAATAGAACCGTGCTTGGCGGGTTTTGCCCTCCTCGTCGGGACGGCGGTCTTCTATCGAGATGGCAATGCCTTTGTTAAGATAGGCCAGCTCGCGGATGCGGCTTTCGAGTATCTCGTATTTGTATTCGGTAACGGTGAAAACTGTGGCGTCGGGGTGGAAGGTGATGCGTGTGCCGCGTTTGTCGGTTTCGCCCACTACTTTCACGCTGTACAGGGGTTTGCCTTTTTCGTACTCCTGGCGATAAATCTTTCCGTCGCGGTACACTTCGGCGGTCAGGTGATCCGACAGGGCATTAACGCACGAAACGCCTACGCCGTGCAGGCCGCCCGACACTTTGTACGATCCTTTGTCGAATTTGCCGCCGGCGTGCAGCACAGTCATCACCACCTCAAGGGCTGAACGTTTCTCTTTGGGGTGCATGTCCACGGGTATGCCGCGGCCGTTGTCCTCAACGGAGATGGAGTTGTCTTCGTAAATTACCACGTCTATCTTGTTGCAGTAGCCTGCCATGGCCTCGTCGATGGAGTTGTCGACCACCTCGCTCACCAGATGGTGCAGACCTCTTTCGTTCACATCGCCAATGTACATTGCGGGACGAACCCTTACGGCCTCCAATCCTTCCAACACTGTGATACTGCCACCGGTGTATTCTTTCTCTTGATTTTGTGTGAGTTTCTCGTCTGACATCGTGAAAATTCAGTTTAAAATTAGATTGCAAAAGTACGATTTTTTTTCCGATTTTCAAAGGTTTTTGAGCAAAAAAAAGATATGAAAAGTTTTGCACAATTCCAACCGCCAAAAACAGGCCGAAGAAAAAGGATTTCCAGAGCTTTTGAGGGCGGTTTTGATGGTGGAATATGAGGGAAACAGGGAAGCCTCACAATGAACTTTTGCAAAAAGACACTCAAATCATTTTCAATTACTATCATCACTCGAAGTCTGTAATGTTGATATGTCACCTCGCCCGCTCACATTTTCTCAAACTTATGACATATTGTTTTCTTTTAGGATTAGCTCTTTGATGGCTCTGTCGTAATCGCTTTCATATTGCAGCATCTCCATTTGGCGGTATTTTTCGAACTCGGCAACAGCCTTCTGTTTTGCCTCATCATGACTTATGGTTCCCTTGCCTACCAACAATTGTCTGCCCGATAGTTTCATCAGTTCATCCAATTTCTCTACCCACTCCTGCATTCTCATAGGTATTTGTTGGAGTGCCTGGATTTCGGCAAAGTCCAGATATTGCGACACCAGCAAATTCAGATATGTCAACTCCCGCTCTGTTAGATAATTCTTGGCAATTTGCACATCTTCTTTTGTAATATAGCTTCCTTTAAATTTGGTCATTCCAACCATTGGCTTGTCAGCATCTACTCTTTCATATATCACCTCCGCAGCCGTATGGTGATTAGCCGCATAGTGCAGTTTGTTCTGTACGGACGCAAAGAACTGGTGCGTGAGATTAGCGTTAGGATTGTAGTCGACACTTGTGATGAAAATGTCCGTCACCTGCTGATACAGGTTGCGTTCGCTGCTACGAATATCGCGGATGCGTTGCAACAGTTCTCTGAAGTATCGGTTGCGATTGCCTTTCAGACGATTGTCGTCCAAAGTGAAGCCCTTCTGAATAAACTCATGGAGATGAGTCGTTGCCCACTGTCGGAAGCGAGTGGCCACCTGCGACTTAACGCGGTAACCCACAGCGATAATCATATCCAAATTATAGTGGCTTATCTGGCGACTCACGCTCCGGTTACCCTCTTGCCGAACTAACAAAATTTTTTTGTGAGTTCGCTCCTTGTCCAGTTCGCCCTCAGCATAAATCTGTCCGATATGATAGCTTACATCCTGCTGCGATGCATCAAAGAGTTGCATAATCAGCTCCACTGGGAGCCACACATCTTCGCCCTCGAACCTCACGTTTACCTGCGCAATTCCGTTGTCGTCCTGATATATCAGGAACGCCTGATTGCTGTTTGCCAATTCTTTATTATCTTTCTTTGCCATATTTTGTTTTTTGCAAAAATAATCAAACCATTTCACCTCTTATACTATCCTTATACAATTACAATTGCTTGACATCTGAAATGAGGAAAATGTATTATTTTCTCTAACTATTGTTGCTATGCCGGAGTCGGCCAGAACGACTCCTTCCGCCGCTCCGGAGTTTCCCTCAAGGTGGAGGAATATGTTAGGTATGGCGCTCATAATCAAGAGAAAAGAATGTGCTTTTTTGAGTCCTGTTATTTCATATATCAAGAATTGAAAACTATTCTGAAAATAATATCCGAGTATAGGTCCCCTTTGCAATTCGCCACCTTATCTCCAACGATTACCTCAAGTTTGGCTTTGTTCAAAGCTAATGCTTTTTTTACTAACCCCATACCTAAACCTTCACCATTTTTATTCTTGTTGAATTCAGGCTCCAATCATGTCAAATTTTTCATCATCAATGAAAAGAACTTGGATTGCTTTATCTACTTTATTATATGTACTCTCTTTTGCTTCATTATCAATAAATTTATCGATAGCGCTTGTGTCATCATTCTTATTCTTATTCTTTTTTTTGAAAAACAAGCCTCCTATTACTGCTATAATGCTTACGCCCGCACCGCTGAAAAGCCAATCTTTATTATCCATCAACCAACTCATGTTCATTGAATTTTAGTATAATCCGTTTATCACTTCCTCCATCATCTCCACAGCCTCTTTTTCTTTCAAATAAGCCCGATAACGAAGCTCGTTCGCTTGTAACACTTTGTCGTTTATCTCTTTTTGTTTCGATTCGTTTTTCAGGAGCGGAATTTCAACTTGAGACAAGTGCCGGTCATCTATTTCGTCAACAACTGCGCCATACGTGTTTCGGACAATCAGTTGATATGCGTAATCGGTGTTCAGCCAACAATAAATGTATCCAGCAATATCTTTTGTGGCAGGAACAATTCTCATCACATGTTGATTGAGTGCCCAATTCTCCCAATGCTTTGGTATGATATTGACCTTTCCGATAGTTCCACTACAAGTAACAGCAACCATATTCTCTTTCAAATACAGTTCCTTTGTTATCCTGCTGCCATGTTGGTCCTTTGATAAGTATTTGATATTGCTTGGACTTAATTCCAAAAGCTGTTTTCCTCCAAAGAAAGGAATGCCATTCTTGTCATCCACGTAAGTTCTTTTAAAACGACCAGCGAGGATTATTTTTTCGGATATGTCTTTGTCTCCAATCCTTTTTACCTCTTTAGCATTGTTTTGAATAATATCAAGTATGGTTGCATTTTCCGGCGTATGGTACGAGCAATCCAGTCTCAAATCCAGCCGGCTCAGCTTGGCGGTGTAGTTGCGCAGATCAACGTGTTCATCGAAATACTTCGGCTTCAAATCCTCTATGGGTGGCAGATTCAGCTCCTGGTAAAGAATTCGCTCCGCCTCGTCCATCAGTTCGTTGGACTGGTCGCGTAAATCGTAGGATTCCATCACCAGATCGTGTATTTTCTTCTTAATCAAATACGGTGCATCAGGAATGATGATGTTTTTCAGATGCTCGGGCTCAATATGTTGGATAACAGCACCGTAATTGTTGTTTTGTAATAACTGCTGGCCAATAGGGGTACAGAAGAAGGCATAAACATAACCCAAGTCATAACTTGAATTAAAAAACACCCGAATGACATCATCGGAATAGACTTTTCCTATTGTTGTTCTTGAAGAAATTGAACATTTGCCTATTGTACCAGAACGAGACAAAAGAAAAGCGTTGGGTTTTATTTCTATGCCCTGTATGCTTTTGTATGTGCTTTCCGAAATGTATTTTGTTGGTCTGGGATTAATTTCACCCAATTGCGAAGGCAAATAGAATGGTATTCCCTTGCCTTTCTCTGTATAGATTCTTTTAAAACGTCCCGGATAAGAGGCTTCTTTTACCAAACCATCTTCACCCCAGAGGTGGACATATCCGTATCTGCAATGCTCCACCTTGTATTTTGCGGCTTTGGCATCAAGGTTGAATGCGCTGGCCTCCAAACGGGTGTTGTTGGAGAGCACTTCCGAGAGTCCAACCGATGTGTATTTCAACGGATCGGGAGCCAAAGGATTGGGGATTTCAACCTCTTTGGTTTGCAGCTTGTAAGCCAAATTGCCGGTTACCATGCAATGCCCTCCTTCCTTTTCCATTTGGCAAACACATCCGCCACCAAAACTGTCTGGTCGTTTATCCCTTTCTCATGGTGCGTCTCCTTGCGGTAGATGACATTGCCTTCGGTGTCACGCTCTGTAATCGTCTCCTCCTTTTCCGTCATGATGATATTTCCCTTCTCGTCCCGCTTGAAAATGATGTTGCCGCGTTTGTCGTGCCCGATATGGTCAATCATTGTCATAAAAATGTCGTAATCGATGATTTGACCGCTCTTTTCCTCCTCATCTATCTCTATTTGCGTTTTCTTTTGCAGAATCAGGATGGAACACTGTGTCCCGTTGTGCGGTTGGAAAGCATCTGCATGCAAATCCACGCTGGCAACGATGCGGGTCTTCTTAATCAGCCAATGACGGATATATTCCAACCCGGGTGATCCGAGAATGCTGTCGGGCAGCACGATGGCGGCTCTTCCCCCTTCCTTCAACAGTTGCATAATCCTTTCTATGAAAAGTTGCTCGGGCGGAACGCTGCTTTGCAAACGCAAAGTCATACTCCAATTACCCTTGTCGTCTTTCTGCCAGATGTGCCCCAAATCAAATTGTTCCAGCACCTGCGTGTCGCGGATCGGGATTTTGGAACCGAACGGAGGATTGGTCACGATCACATCGAAAAAGCCAATTGTGGTGTGGTTTTTTATCGTGTTTCTCTTAACACCCAGAGCGTCCTCCAAGTGCGCCCTTGTGCTGGCATCCCATTCCTGCGGCGGCAGCAAGGTGTTCATCTGCATAATGTTGCCACTTCCGTCGTTGTTCATCACCATGTTCATTTTGGTAGCCTTCACCAAATCGGGATTGATGTCGAAGCCGAAGAAATTTTCTTTGGCTGTTTCAGAGATGGTGTTGTTATAAGCACTCAATATTTCGTTGCTCCACGAAGCTTTGTCGCCATACTGCTCTTTGAAACGGTCTTGCAAACGTTCTATCACCTTGTTCATGGCTGTCACCACAAATCCGCCTGTGCCGCAGCTGCTGTCCAACACTTTCTCGCCGGCTATCGGGTTGATCATATCGACCGCCATTTTCATCACATTGCGCGGTGTGAAGAACTCGCCTCTGTCGCCTCGCAGGTTGGCCCCCACAATCTCCTCGTAGGCTTTGCCTTTGATGTCAATGTTCGTGTTGAGCAGCGCATATTTTTGGAGTTCGGCCACAAGGAACGTCAACGTTCTTGGAGTCAGCTTGATGGTGTCATTCTCGTCAAAGATTTGCGGGTTCTTTTTTTTGACCTTTTCAAAAATCTTGGAAATCCTTTTATAAACCGTTGCTTGCCCGTCTTTGTAGTTCCGTTCCTTGGAGGTGGTGTAAAACTCGATGGGCTCAAGCAAATTGCGCTCGTCGTGAATTTTGCAGAAGATTACCTTCAGGAACTCAAAAAACGCGGGCTGTTTTTGCAGGCCTTCGTTGATATAAATGATGTTGTGACAAGTTCGGAACGTGAAAAGCAGATTGT
>CALGGY010000172.1 GCA_937915785.1 uncultured Bacteroidales bacterium | reverse complement strand
TGCTCACCCTTGCCGATGTAACTCGCTGAATTACTGTCCTCATGATATGCAATTTTTATATTTCTATCGGATCGCCGAGAAAATGTGGTTCTTTTCCAAAAAATATGTCGAACGCCATCTTGGTGCGTGCCAATATCTCCCTTATCCGATTTTTCACACCTATCTTACGCAGTTTCACATCTTTGGCATTGAACCCTATCACATCCATGCCATTTTTTTGACCTATGTAAATGGCGCGTTCGTTGTGCCATCGTTGCGAAATAACTGTAAACTTGTCCTGACCGAACACTTTTTTTGCCCTCACCATCGAGTCGAAAGTGCGAAAACCAGCGTAGTCGAGATGTATCACGCTGTTTGGAACACCCATGGCTATTAGTGCGTCGCGCATGTCGGAAGGTTCGTCGTACCATTTCACACTGTTGTCGCCGCTTACGAGTATGTGGCTTATCTTGCCGGCGTGATAAAGTGCCGCGGCGGCTTCTACACGATATTTGAAATACAGGTTAGGGTTACCGTTTTTTAGAGATTTAGATGTACCGAGCACCAGTCCCACACGTCGATACGGAATGGTTTCCACCGAACTGTAGCAACGGTTTTTCGAAACTGTAGCAACTGCTATGTTGGCCGTTATTGTTGTGCCAACAATAACGGCTATAAGCAGCACCACAATAACAATAACAATTTTTAATCCTCTATTACTTTTATTATTCGTTTTTTTGTCCATCGAACACTAAAAGCCAATTATTTGTTCTCGAACCTCACCGCCACCCAGTCGTTGCGGCACAGGTTGTGGTCGAAACGCATGCCCAGCTCCTCGGCTTTGGCGCGTATGGCGGGTATGTCGTGCTCGTAGAAACCGCTGAGCAGCAAAGTGCCGCCGGGCTCCAGCACGGCAGTGTAGGCAGGCAGGTCGCGCAGCAGTATGTTGCGGTTTATGTTGGCCACCACCACGTCGAAACGCTTGTCGGGAGTGAGCAGGGTAGCGTCGCCGAGCAGGGGGTGTATGTGTTTGCAGCTGTTGTTGCCGATATTTTCGAGTGCGTTACGGTAGGCCCATTCGTCGTTGTCGATGGCTTCCACATAGGTGGCGCCACGTTTTTCGGCAAAAATGGAAAGCACTGCGGTGCCACTGCCCATGTCGAGCACCCGTTTGTCGGCAAGAGTCTCGCTGTTAAGCAGTTGCAACATCATATAAGTGGTAGGATGGTGGGCCGTGCCGAACGACATTTTGGGTTCTATCAGTATGTTGTATTTGGCCTGTGGGTTAGGCTGATGGAAAGGTGCGTAAATCCAGCAGAAGTCGTCCACCATCACTGGCTGGTGCTCTTTTTCCCACGTTGCGTTCCAGTCCTGGTCGGGAATGGTGCAGAGCTCGTAGGTGGTTTGGCAACCTTCCACCATGCGGAGAACGCTCTTCATCCTTTCCTCATCGTATTGGTTTTTAGGAATATAAGCCAAAATACCTGTGTCAGTTTCCACAAAACTGTCGTAGCCCGCATCGCCCAGCTCGGCCATTATTATCTCGGCAAAAGGCACTACAGGGGTGATGGTGAGTTTTATCTCGCAGTATTCCATTTTTGGGTGATGAGCGATTGATGATTAAGTGAACAGCGAACACTCATTGTCAATTGTACATTGCACATTGTCAATTGTTTAGTTGTCGCGTTTTGTCTCTTTCAGTATCACATCGTGAGCGCCGCCTTCGATGATGCTTGTCGACGAAACGAGGGTTATCTTGGCCGTTTCCTTGAATTTTTCTATCGATATGGCTCCGCAGCTGCACATGGTGGATTTTATCTTGCCCAGTGTTATTTCGAGGTTGTCTTTCAGTTTGCCGGCGTAGGGCACGTAGCTGTCCACGCCTTCTTCGAATTTCATACCTGTTTTGCCGCCCATGTCGTAGCGCTGCCAGTTGCGCGCGCGGTTGGAGCCTTCGCCCCAGTACTCCTTAACGTAGTTGCCGCCAATGAGGAGTTTTTTTGTGGGACTTTCGTCGAAACGTGCGAAATAGCGTCCCATCATAAGGAAATCGGCGCCCATGGCCAGGGCAAGCGACATGTGGTAGTCCTGCACTATGCCGCCATCGGAGCAGATGGGGATGTAAACGCCTGTTTTCTGGAAATATTCGTCGCGGGCTTTGGCCACTTCTATCAGAGCTGTTGCCTGGCCGCGGCCTATGCCTTTCTGTTCGCGGGTAATGCAGATGGAGCCGCCACCTATGCCAACTTTGATAAAATCGGCACCGGCTTCGGCCAGATACATAAATCCGTCGCGGTCCACAATGTTGCCGGCTCCCACTTTCACGCTGTCGCCGTAGTTCTGGCGTATGTATTTTATGGTATCGGCCTGATATTCCGAAAAACCGTCGCTGGAGTCGATGCAGAGCACGTCAACACCTGCTTCGATGAGCTTGGGCACTCGTTCGGCGTAGTCGCGCGAGTTGATGCCGGCTCCCACAAGCAGACGTTTGTGCTCGTCGAGCAGCTCGTGGGGGTTGTCCTTATGGTTGTCGTAGTCCTTGCGGAAAACGAAATATTTCAGTCGTTGTTCGTCGTCGATAATGGGCAGGGCGTTTATTTTGTTGTCCCAAATGATGTCGTTGGCCTCGTCGAGGTTGATGCCTTCCTTGCCCACCACCAGTTTTTCGAAAGGAGTCATAAAATCCTTTATCTTGGTGTCGAGCGGAGTGCGCGATGGACGGTAGTCGCGGCTGGTAACCAATCCCAGCAGTTTGCCGTTGGCGGTGCCGTCTTGGGTGATGCCTATGGTGGAGAAACCGGTGCGTTCTTTCAGTTCAACCACATCGGCAAGGGTTTGTTCGGGAGTAAGGTTGGCGTCGCTTACCACAAAACCGGCTTTGTGTTTTTTCACCTTGCGCACCATTTCGGCCTGGCTGTCGATGGTCTGCGAGCCAAAAATGAACGACAAACCGCCGTTTTTGGCAAGGGCTATGGCCATGTTGGAGTCCGACACCGACTGCATTATTGCCGAAACAAATGGTATGTTGAGCGATATTTTAGGGGTTTCGCCTTTGCGGAATTTCACCAAAGGGGTGCGCAGCGAAACGGAGTCGGGGGTGCAGTCCTTGGTGGTGAGGCCGGGTATGAGCAGATACTCGTTGAAAGTTCTTGAAATGTCTTCGATTATATGTGCCATGGTCGAAATGTGTTTAAAATATTGCTAAACTGTTTTTTACGTAAGGTGTTCCTTATTTTATTGAGTTGTGCAAATATACAATTTTATTTTCATATTTGCCTGCCGTTGTGCTATCTGTAATGCTTATATTGGCCGCAACTTCGGCTATCTCTTTGTTGAGCAACAGTTTAAGCTCTGATAACAGATTGTTTTCATTGTTGGCAATCCCCAAATCGGGAAGGGGAGCGTTGCTGTGGCATTGCGACAACAGCAATGGAACCTGAGTGCCGTTGTAGAAACGGTTTTTGGTCATCAGCAGGGCTGCGTTCACTTCATCGATGGTGCCCACGCACTCGAAAGGCTTGGTGGGGGCCTGTCCGGTAAGCTCGTCGAAATAGCGTTGCATGGCACTGTCGTTGAGCAGGTTTTTGCCAAAAATGCGTTCCATGGTTGCCGGCTCTATAAACGGCGACAGTATGATAAATGCAAACAGGCACTTGGGACAGTTGCAGCACCATATATTTTGCTTGCTGCCGGCGTTGCAGCTGCGGAACACGCTGAAATACTGCTTATTTTGTGCAAAAAGCATGGCTATCTGCAACTCGCTCAAGGGGCGCAGGAAACTGAAATAGTTGAACTTTGTCGATATGTACCTGTGTACGTATGTGCGGAAATCGTTTTCGAACTCCAGACTTTTGGAGTATTGGTGGTTCACCGAGGTACCTATCACCGTAGCCTCGTTGGCACTGCTTTCGTTCGAAAGTGCTATGTTGGCGTAGCCCGTTAGCGCCGATGCCAAAAGAGTGTAAAATGCCAGCATTGCCGAAAAAGGCGTGTGTCCGTTGAGATAGCCTTCGGCATTGAGTTTCAGCAAAGTGGGATGTATGGTGCGACGTATCTCAAACACCTCGTCGGGGGCGAAACCAGCCTTTTCGGAACATTGTGTGGTGGCTCCGCGGGGATTGATGATGAGCGGACGTATGGCATATCCGCCTCGGCGTAGCAGCTCCAGCGTTACCACAGAGTCCTTGCCGCCACCTATTGGCACAAGGTACTGGTCTGTATTCACATCGAAATCAACGGGTTGCAGATGTCGCTCACCCTCGCAATCAATCTGCATAAAATCGTCTATGGTGGCAGATATGCCGTTTATATAGAAAAATTCCCCCAATCCATTGAAATACAGCTTTTTCCAAAACGCAATCTGCTCTTTGTCCAACGCAAAGGGTTTTATCACCACCTTTGGCGAACACACACATTTCCAATAACTTATCAGCTCCACCATTCCTATATGGAACGCCAGTGTGGCGTATTGTTGCGCGGAAAGGTGTGCAAAATCGATAAACGGCCGGTTGCAAATCAGCGTTTCTGGCTCGAAAACTATGACATTGCCTGCCGTAAAGCGGAATTTCACCAGCAGTCCGTCTGTAGTGGTGCTGTAAATGAAACTTTCGTAGCAAAAAACGGGGTGGCGTTCCCGTAGGCCGACATATTTTTCGGTGTTTGTCATGGGTGTTTCTATAAAAAAGGGCATCCGCAGGGACGCCCTTAAAATTCATTGAAAGACTTTATTTATTTGAGAGTAAAGTTTGTCTTACCCACTTCGTTGCCAGCGTTGTAAACGGTTACCGTGTAAACGCCCGGTTCGAGGTTGGTGGCGTTGGATTTTCTCCAAATCATGTTGAAATTGCGGCCTTGTCCGTAGAATTCCACATCCTGTTCGGCAGTGTAGAGCATGTCCACGCCGTCCATGTCGAAAGTTTTGGGTTCGGCACCGAGGTTGGTGATAAGGTTGCTGCCTTTGGTTATGCGGGCGTAGAAGGTTTTTGTACCAGGGTCAACCACGGTGTTGGGCAGTATTTTTCCGGAGATGCTTATGCGTTCCACGGAGCCGGATTTGTTGGTGGATTTGAATTTGTTGCTCTTGCCGCATTTTTTCTTTTCGGGGGTGGCTGTAAGGTCGTTGATAAGCAGTGTGCGGGCGTTCACCAGCTTCTGGTTGAGGTCGGCAATTTCGGAAGTCTGTGTGGAGATGGTGCCGTTGGCCTGTTCGAGGTCGGCCTGCATTTTCTCGTTCTCTTCTTTCAGACGTTGGTTTTCGGCACGGAGGTCGTTCACAATTCTGTTCAGGTTGTCCACTTCGCTCTGCAAATCGTTTATCTGACGTTGCAGCTTGCTTTTCGACTGCACTGGCTGTGCGGGTTGTGTAGTGGCGTTGGGGTCGTTGTTTACATAGATGTATTGCGTTTTTTTGTGCTCTATAACATACACAAGGCTGTCCACTTTCTTGGCTTGGTCGGTGTTCAGGTTCTCAAGGTTTTTGTAATCGGCCATGGTGTTTTGGTAAACAGTTATAATGCTGTCGTATTGCGACTGCAGTGCTGCCATCTCCTCCTTGGTTGGCTGATCACCGTTTTTGCACGACTGTGTGGTGAACATTCCAGCAAATACAGCGGCGGTTGCAAACGATGCCAACAAAATTTTTTTCAGTTTCATGATAATTTTAATTTTTTTATATTCGATAAATGTTTTATTTTTGCAAATTGATTTGCAAAGATACTATTTTTTTTTGACATGAAAATAAATTTTATCAACGATATGCGGGTGATATTTTTCCCCGACAGCTGTTGCTGCTGTGGCGACGCTCTTCTAAGCTCTGAATATCAAATATGTACATCCTGCTCACTTGGACTTCCGTTCACCGACTATTCAAACATGGTCAAAAATCCTGTTGAAAAAATTTTCTGGGGAAGGGTGCAAATCGATTCTGCCACAGCTTTACTATCTTTTTCCAAAAAAGGCAGTGTGCAGAAAATTTTGCACAGCATAAAATACAAGGACAACAAGGAGCTTGCCGTTTTTATGGGACGACAACTGGGTTCAGCTCTTGCCGAAAGCCACCGTTTCGACAATGTGGATTATCTGGTGCCCGTACCACTGCACCCAAAAAAGCGGAAAAAACGCGGTTACAACCAAAGCGAGGAAATTGCCAAAGGCATAGCGCAGAAGTTCGACAAACCTGTAGTTGCCAATGTGCTGATACGCACCGAGTTCACCCAAACCCAGACAAAAAAACACCGCTTCAGCCGATGGGAGAACGTGAGCGACAAATTCGCACTTACCGACACCGACTATTTCGCAGGAAAACACATTCTTATCATCGACGATGTGATAACCACCGGCGCCACACTCGAGTCATGTGCTCATGCCATATTGCAGGCTCCCAATTCCAAAGTTAGCGTGGCGGGTCTGGCTTTTGCAGGACATTAAATTCCATCTTACAGCTTCGAGATATTCCATTCCGACATTTGCCCCAGCGACCTAAACAAACAGACCTGCAAAATAAATTTTTATCATACGTTTTTTTTGCGTATCTTTGCAAATTCACTGACACAACCATTATCATTATGCCAGCAAAAAAGCCCGTTGTGGCACTCATCTACGATTTCGACGGAACCCTGTCGCCGCTCAATATGCAGGAATACGATTTCCTTAAAGCCATCGGCATAAGGGACAAAAAGCAATTTTGGAACGAGAACAGCCAGCTTATAGCTCGACACAACGCCAGCAACGTGCTCTCGTACATGTACCTGATGCTTAAAAAAGCCAGCGCCGCCAACGTGAGCATACGCCGCCAGCAGTTTGTGGAGTTCGGACGCAGCATAGAGCTTTACAAAGGTGTGGAACAATGGTTCGACATGGCCAACCGCTTGG
This sequence comes from uncultured Bacteroidales bacterium, assembly GCA_937915785.1. Taxonomy (GTDB): domain Bacteria; phylum Bacteroidota; class Bacteroidia; order Bacteroidales; family P3; genus UBA1219. Next base: position 18,357 of record CALGGY010000172.1, on the reverse strand, counting down.
GCGACAAATACAACGTAAAAATCGAACACTACATCAACTCCTCGGGCCTGCGCGAAATGATAGAGGGCACTCCCATTGCCAAATATTTCAAGGAAATTTACGCCTGCTCGTTTATGTACAACACCGACGACATGGCTGTGTGGCCCGCCGTGGCAGTGGATTTCACCACCAAAACACAATTCCTTTTCATGATAAACAAAGGCATAGCCAAAGTTAGCGAAAACCACAAGGTGAACAGCTATGTGCCCGAAAACCAACGTCCCGTACCCTTCCAGCACATGATTTACTTCGGCGACGGCGAAACCGACGTGCCTTGCATGCGCCTTGTGAAACAGAAAGGCGGCAACTCCATTGCAGTGTACCAACCGCGCAACGCCAACAAACGGCTCATGGCCGAACAGCTGGTAAAGGACAACCGCGTGAATTTTGCCTGCGCTGCAAACTACTCGGCCGAAGGCGAAATTTACAACATTGTGGAGGCCATAATAAAACAGATACGCAGCAACATCGATTTCGAAACCCTGCAATACAAAAACCAAAAACGTTTCGACAAACAAAAATAATAACGGCAATGAAAAAAGCAGTTCTCACTATTGTATTATTGGCAGCCATAGCCATCTGCAACGCACAGAAAACCAAAATCATAAACCCCACAGTGGAACAGCTCTCCAACCCAACGGCTCTCTCCACCACACAACCGCGTTTCAGCTGGCAATACCAGTCGAAGGGCAAAAATGTGGTGCAAACCACGTACCGCATCATCGTGGCATCGACCTACAAAAATGCCAAACAGGGCATCGGCGACCTGTGGGACTCCAAGGACGTGTCGTCGGCACAGATGCTTTACATCCCCTACGGCGGAAAACAGCTGAAAAGTCGCGACAAAGCCTACTGGACAGTGCAGACCACCGTTACCTGCGGCGAGCCCGACAAACAAAAGACCCTCTCGCAAACCAGCGACATACAGAGCTTTGCCATTAGCCTTACCGACACCGCCGACTGGCAAGCGCGCTGGATTGGCCGCGACTTTGCCGACGACGTGCTTACCGGACACACTCGCATTGCCGCACGCTACCTGCGCAAAGAGTTCAAAACTAAAGGCGGAGTGGCCGAAGCCCGACTCTACATCAGCGGATTGGGACAATACAGCGCCTACATCAACGGAACCGAAGTAGCCCCCGACGAAATTCTGAAACCCGCCCTCAGCGACTACCGCAAACGCGTGTATTTCAACACCTACGACGTTACCAAACTGCTGAAACGCGGCGGCAACGCCATCGCCGTGATGCTCGAAGGCGGACGCTTCACCGCAATGCGCATAAATCCCGACAACCCCAACCGCGACGGCGTGAAAAACATACTGCATTTCGGCACACCGCGACTTATTGCTCAGCTCGAAATAACCTACACCAACGGCGAAAAAGAGGTGGTAACTACTGACAACAGCTGGCGCATAACCAACCAAGGCCCCATACGCACCGCCAACGAGTTCGACGGCGAGACCTACAACGCCCGCATGGAACTCACCGACTGGACATTCTACGGCTACGACGACCACCAATGGCCTGTGGCCGAAAATGTGGCTGCCCCCGCCGGGAAACTCGACCCACAACCCAATCCCAACATCAAAGTGCAAGACCGCCTGAAACCAATAGCCATTTTCCAAAAAGACGGGAAATACATAGTGGATATGGGACAGAACATGGTGGGCAACCTGCAGCTTGCCATGAAAAACCAAGCCATCGGCGACACCGTAACCCTGCGGTTTGCCGAAACCCTGCTGCCCGACAGCTCCCTCTGCATGCCCACCCTGCGCGCCGCCGAAGTTACCGACAGGTACATCTCCAACGGATTGCCCGTAATTTGGCACCCAACTTTTGTCTATCACGGTTTCAGATACGTGGAGATAAGCGGACTGCGCTCCGCACCCACCGCCAACGACATCACCGGACTGGTGTTCTACGACGAAATGTCCGTTACAGGCAATTTCGAAACCTCCAACGAGATAATCAACGCCATATACCACAACGCCTATTGGGGTATACGTGGCAACTACCGCAGCATGCCCACCGACTGCCCGCAACGCGACGAACGCATGGGCTGGAACGGCGACCGCACCACCGGATGCTACGGCGAATCGTTCATTTTCAACAACAACCACCTGTATTCCAAATGGATAACCGATGCCGACGACAGTCAGCTCGAAACCGGCTCCCTGCCCGACGTGATGCCCGCCTACTGGCGTTTCTACAGCAACAGCATGACGTGGCCTGGCGCCATCATCACCTCCGCCGACATGGTGTACACCCGTTTCGGCAACGACCAGCCCATACGCCGCCACTACACCGCCATGAAAAAATGGCTGCTTTTCATGAAAGAAAAATATATGCAAAACGGCATAATGACCAAGGACACCTACGGCGACTGGTGCCTGCCTCCCGAATCGCCGGAGCTGATACACTCCAAAGACTCTACACGTATCACCGCGGCACCGGTAATCTCCACACCCTTCTACTGCTACCTTTGCGGAAAAATGGTGAAATTTGCACGGCTGCTCGGATTCGATACCGACACCACCTATTTCCAAAACGAGATAGCCACCTCAACCGAAGCCTTCAACCAAAAATATTTCGACACCACCAAAGCACAGTACGACAACGGCACCGTTACCGCCAACCTTATGCCACTGGCCTTCGGAATGGTACCCAAAGGCTACGAAAAAGCTGTGTTCGACAACATCGTGAAAAAAACCGAAATCGACTTTAACGGACACGTCTCCACCGGAGTTATTGGCATACAGCAGATTATGCGCACACTCACCGACCACGGACGCATCGACCTGGCCTACAAACTGGCCACCAACACCGACTACCCCAGCTGGGGATACATGGTGCGCAACGGTGCCACCACCATCTGGGAATTGTGGAACGGAAACACCGCCAACCCAGCCATGAACTCGGGCAACCACGTGATGCTCCTCGGCGACCTGCTTATCTGGAAATACGAATACTTGGCCGGGATCCGAGCCAATGCGCCCGGATATAGCGACATTGTGCTGAAACCCCATTTCGTGCGCGGACTGAATTATGTGAAATGCTCGTACCAGTCGGTGTCGGGAGTTATCGAAAGCTCGTGGGAACGCAAAAACAACGACCGCTACTTGTGGAAATTCACCATCCCAGCAAACACCACTGCCACCGTTATGGTGCCCGACCTTGACGGCAACTACCACGCCGAACAACGCGGAAGCGGCACCTACAGCGTTACTATCACTCGCAGAAAAAAATAGTCAAAATTTGCTCATTTGCGCATCAGCCATACACCATAACACCCTCAAAAACAATTGCCCGAACCACAGCAGCTACAATATCCCACCAACTCAACATATTGATAAACCGACAGTTACAAGCCACTCGCAGACACTTGAAAAAATAAGCCACAAAAAAACGGAAAAAATAATGTAACTTTGCAAGATACTTTTACGACAACACACAATGCTTATTACAAACATTTTGCTGGCATCCATTGCCATAATACTATTTCTGCTGGCCATTTTTTCGTCGATGTTCTACCACTCCGTGGAGGAGCTCAGCCACAGCGAATTAGATGAGATTAAAAACACCGGCACCACTGCCTCCACACGCGTGGTAAAACTGCTAGAAAACGAAGACCGTACCCTCTCGGCACTCGAGTTTGCCACTTTCGCTTTCCAAGGTTTTACGCTGTTTCTGCTGCTGGTGCTCATCAACCTCAACATGCCCGACGTGTCTTGGCCTTGGTACGCACACCTGATTGTGGTGGTGGGAGTTTTTGTGTACCTGCTCCTTGCATCTCTGCTTGTACACTGGTTGCCAAGATATTACGCCAAGGAAAAAGAATCTGAAATTATATCAAACCATGCGGTGGCCATACAGTTTGTGTCGTGGCTCTTCAAACCATGCGCCATGCTGTCCGTTTGGCTGAAATCGAGGTTCATCACCACCAACAACACCAACGCACTTTCGGGCGACGAAATGTCCGACGTTCTGGAAATTGCCGAAGGCGGCGACGATGTGGAAACCGAAACTCAGATGCTGAAAGGCATTGTCCGCTTTGGCGACCTTGTGGTGAGCGAAATAATGAAATCGCGTATCGACATTGTGGCCATTGCCGACGACGAACCGCTCGACAAAGTGGTGGAGCTGTACGAGAGCACCGGCTTTTCGAGGATACCTGTTTACAACGGTTCGATGGACAACATCAAAGGCATACTGTATGTGAAAGACCTGCTTTCGGTGATGGCCAAGGACCGCTCCAAATCGTGGACAAGCCTGCTTCGCAAGCCTTTCTTTGTGCCCGAGACCAAGAGCGTTAGCGACCTACTACACGAGTTCCAGACTCTGAAAATACACCTTGCCATTGTGGTGGACGAATACGGCGGCACCTCTGGCATTGTTACCCTTGAGGACATTATCGAAGAAATTGTGGGCGAAATTACCGACGAGTACGACAAGACCGAACAGGCGTTCCAAAAAATCGACGACACCTCCTTTGTTTTCGAAGCCAAGACAAGCATAATAGATTTCTGCAAAGCCCTCGACCTCGACGACGAGACCTTCGACGAAGCGCGCGGCGATGCCGAAACCCTTGCCGGACTGATACTCGAAGTGGTTGGCGAAATACCTCAGCCGGGAACCAAAGTGAACATCAAAAATTTCAACTTTACCATACAAAAAGCCGACAACCGCCGAATTGAAGAAGTGAAAGTTACCATCGAAAAAAACAAGCAAGATGAAGACTAACACATTATTATTGATTGCCATTGCCGCCGCACTGCTTGCCGCAGCCTGCAGCGAAACCCCTACCTACGCCCCAAAGCCCACCACATACTACCGCATAACCCTGCCCGAAAAAAACTACCGCACCTACGACACCTCCGCCCTTGGCATCACTTTCGAATACCCCACCTGCGCCAACGTGGTGATGAAAAAGGATCTGCCTTCGATAAAATGGATCGACATTGTTTATCCCGAATACAACGGAGTTATCTTTTTGAGCTACAAAACTCTGAAAACCTCTGCCCAACTCGGCAACGAGGTGGACACCGCAGACCAGCTGCTGCGACTTCATTACCAAAAGGCATCGGGGGTGGAGGAACAAGCCTACAACAATCCCGAACGCAAGGTGTTTGCCAACACTTTCCGACTCAAAGGCCAGCAAATTGCCTCTACATTCCAATTTTGGGCTACCGACAGTGCCAAACATTTTGTGCGTGGAGCCATGTACATAAACAACACCCCAAACTACGACTCGCTGGAGCCCGTAATCAACTACATGCAGGACGACGTTCGACACATTCTGGAAACCCTGCAGTGGAAATAGAGATATTGTCCGCCTAAAACGATACCCCCTGCTATTCGAGGGGAAAACAGCAGCGCATCAAAATTCCAACGCTTTGAAATTCAAATTACGCTTGCGGTTGGCAAGGTTGTCGAGCAAGATGTCGGCCATCTGCAGTATGTGGCTCATTGCCTGATAGTTGATTTTTTCGGCAGTGTCGGTGGGCTTGTGGTAGTCGGGATGCACGTTGGTACAGAAGAAAACCACCGGAATCTTGTGCTTGTAGTAATTCACATGGTCGGAGCCGAAAAACAAAACCGAACTTGTGGGAAAATCAACAGTTTTCAGTCCATTGTTCGACTTTGATATCATTTTTTGCAGCTCTTTGGTTTCTTTTGATGTGTTGGTTCCTATCACGCTCAGCCCTTTTTCATCGGTGTAGCGGCCAATCATGTCGAGGTTTATCATGGCCTTTACACAGAGTGGATTTATGGCGTTGGTGTCGTCGAAAAAGTGCGACGAGCCTATAAGTCCAAGCTCTTCGGCGTCGAAATTCACAAAAATCACCGAGCGTTTGGGACGGTTGGCCTGCCGTGAATATTTCTGCGCCAGCTCCAACACACCCACCGAGCCCGAACCGTTGTCGTCGGCCCCGTTGTAAATCTTGGTTACGGGCAGCCCCGTTTTGCGGCTGTTGCGCGTTTGGGTGCCAAGATGGTCGTAGTGTCCGCCCACGACGATAATCTCGTTTTTAAGCACTGGGTCGCTGCCTTCCATGTATGCCACCACGTTTTTGGCGTTGGTGTATGTGGGCATGAAATGGGTAGTTACAGCAATGGTTTTCGCCAGTTTTTTCGTATAGTTTACCGATGTTGGCGATACGCCGCTCGTACGGGTGCTATTCACAATTTCGTCCACCGTAAGGCCTGCACCTCTGAGCAGCGAGTCGGCAATGGCTTTGCTGATACATGCCACAGGTCCCATAGTGGTGGTTTTGTGGGTAGATATCCGATACACGTTCAGTATTTCGGGCCTCAGTGTGTCGGCAACTATCAGCACTCCGGAAGCACCGGCACGCATAAGTTTCACCACACGGTGAGATCGGCTGAGGTCGTCGTATGCGGCGTTCTCAACCATCATCACCCAGCGGTTTTTGAACTCCGGCTCCGTGTCCGAAAACTTGCTTATGTTGCCCCAAACGGCCACTACCTCGGCATCGAGCGACGAAAGGCGTGTCTGGAAATAGTCCATCGGAACAAAATCCTTCTCTATCTGCAACTTACGTCCGTTGAGGATGGCTTGGTTTGAGTCGCCGGAGGTCCAGCCGTTGATAAACTGGAAATGCTGGAAACCGTTGTCGAAAAGGAGTTTCAGACCCATGGCGGCGTATTGGCCACGCAGGTAGTCCGAAGCCTTTTGGCTGCCCTCGGTTTCGGGATAGCGACCGCCGAGCTCGTCGGAAGCAAGGTAATACAAATGGCGTTTGATGTCGGTGGTATCGTACTGGCTTTGTGCAAAAAGTGCCGTTGCCGATACCGCAAAGATTAGGAAAAAAGCCTGAATTTTTGTGGTTGTCATAACTATTTCTTTATAAAGATCTTAGGCACTGTTTCACCATTGCGATTGGAAATCCGCACAACATAAACTCCGCTTGCAAAGTTCTTGGTATCAACAACTTCCGTAATCGAAGGAGATGTTTTTTCAAACACTTTCTTTCCATCGGCGGAATAAACGGCAATATCTGTACAATTTTCTAAACCGCTTATTCTAAGATAGTTACTTGCGGGATTGGGAAACAGCTCTACAGCAGTTTGGTGTGACGAGTTCAATCCTACGCCCGAATTTACGGTAACCGATTTGGTAATGGTGTCGGGCATACAGTGGCGGAAAGCTATAAGTTTCACATTGTATGTGCCTTGGGAGGGAAACAGATGTGTTGGATTGGCCGCGGTATCGGTGGTGCCGTCGGCAAAATCCCAAAGGTACGAGTCGGCTTTCTGCGACAGGTTGGTAAACGCTACTCCTGTCGGATTTTCGGCGTAGCTGAAATCGGCCATCGGGTTTGGCCTGAGCCATTTTGAGAGGCTGTCGTAAACTATCTTTTTTGCCACCTGCCTTATGGTGCTTGCCGTGGCCGCATCGAGCGACGATGTGTAGGAAACTCCCGTGGGGTCCTTGCCGAAAAGCACGGCGTAGAAACTGCATGCTGCGGCGTAGGAGCCTGCCATGGAGGGGTGGCTCTCGTCGGACTGGTACAGCTCTATCGAGGGGAAGCTGTCGCGGATATAGTGCCACACTTTGCCCACTGGCGAAACGCTGGCGTCGTTGGAGTCTTTCATCATCATATAGCGCAGGGCCAAAAGGCTGTCCATGCCGTTGTATGTGGCAAGGGGCGGGAAATTTGCACCATTCTGGGCATCGCCATTTTTGCGTCCCCAAGTCATGTAAAACACAGGGTTGGCGCAGTGGCTGTTGGCGTACACCGAATCAACCAGACGTGCTGCGTAGGGCAGACATTCGCTCGCCACTTGAAAATCGGGGAACGAGGGTGCCTGGCTCTGCTCCTGCAGTACAACCACGTCCCATCCGCCCTGACAGATAAGCGTCATCGAGTTGTTTGTGCAGTGCTGGATAAAATTGCAGCCCCCCGGCAGGTTGGACTGGTAGCGCATAGTGTCGCCGGTGGAGTAGCCCATCTGCTGGATAAGCGCGGGCAAATTGTTCACATCGGTATAGCTGTTGCCGATAAACAGCACATTGATGTTCGACTGGGCCACGGCCAATTGGCACAAAGCCCAAAACAGGGTCAAGATGATTGTTTTCTTCATTTTTATTGCAATTTTGATTTGGTTTTCAATGCTTTGATGGCGTTGTAGGCTATAAATCCCATGGCGTATTCTATCGACTTTTCGTCGATCATAAGGTTGGGACGGTGCAGGTTGGTGATGGGAGTGCCGGGGATATGCACGCCGATGCGGTAGTAGCAGGCGGGCACTTTTTGTGCAAAAAAGGCGAAATCCTCGGCGGTCATCCGCATGTCGAGCCACTCTACGTTGCCGGCTCCGAAATACTCCACCCCGTTGTCGTGGGTACGTTGTGTGCAGTCGTCGTCATTGAACACGTAGGGGTATCCAAAATCGATAAACACGTCGCAGCTACCGCCCATGCTTTCGGCCATGCCCTGCGCTATTCGCGTAATGCGTCGGTGTGCGTCGAGACGCCACTCTTCATCGAAAGTGCGTATGGTACCTTCTATCTTCACCTCGTCGGGAATTATGTTGGTACGTCCCAGCCCCACCATTTTGCCAAACGAGAGTATGGTGGGCATAACAGGGTTGGCGTTGCGGCTAACTATCTGCTGCATGGCCACAATGATGTGCGAGGCAATGACGATGGGGTCGATGTCGAGGTTGGGTGTGCCCCCGTGTCCGCCACGGCCTTTCACCGTAAGGTACAGCTCATCGGTGGAGGCCATGTATTTGCCTTTGCGCATGCCTATGCGTCCGCAGTCCATCTCGGGCAGGCAGTGGAACGAGTAAATCTCGTTGGGTTTGCGACGGTCGAAAACGCCGTCCTCGAGCATCATAAAGGCGCCTCCGGGGTATTTCTCCTCCGAGGGCTGGAAAATAAGCATTATGGTGCCTTCAAACTCGTTTCGGAGCTGCGACAATATTTTGGTGGCACCCAGTAGCGATGAAGTGTGCATGTCGTGTCCGCAAGCGTGCATAACGCCCTTGTTCTGTGAGGCGAAAGGCAGGCCGGTGCATTCTTCCAATGGCAGTGCGTCGTAGTCGGCGCGCAGGGCCACACAATAGGCTTGTGGGTTTCGGCCCTCGATAGTTGCCACAACGCCCGTCTTGGCCACGCCCGTGGTGGGCTGTATGCCATAGCTACGCAGCCTTTCGGCAACAAACTCCATAGTTTTGAACTCCTCCTGCGACAGTTCGGGGTGCTGGTGCAGATGGCGGCGGCAGGCTATTATCTCATCGTAGTATTGCGATGCAAGCTGTTTTATTCTGTCAATCATGGTGGGGAAGTTTTGGTGGAAAGCAGATGGAAAGTATTATGTACAAAATCATTACAAAGGGTATTGCCAAAACGCCGAAAATTGCGATAAGTGCCACGGCGCTGATAAGGAAAACGAACCGCACTTTGTTGTCGGCCCAGCCGAGGTTGTGGAATTTGAGCGAAAACAGCGGCAGTTCGGCTACCAAAGCTATGCACAACAGAACCACCATGGCCGAAATCACCCACGGGTTTTCCAAAACACAACTAATGGCATCATAAACCGGCCATCCTGCCACAGACCACTGCCAGCTGCCGGTGTCGCTTATCGCGGCGAGCGAGTGCATAACGCCCAACGAAAGCCATATCAGTGCGTTGGCAGGCGTTGGCAGACCTATAAACGAGGTTGTTTGCCGCTCGTCGATATTAAATTTGCCCAATCGATACGATGAAAAGGCGGGTATCAGAAATGCAATCCACGGCAGCCACCTCAATTGGTCCGGAACCACATCGCCAAGTATGGAGAAGGCAATGAAACCCGGTGCCACGCCAAAAGTAACCACATCGGAGAGGGAGTCGAGCTCCTTGCCCAACGGCGACTGCACGTGCAGCAGGCGGGCTGTAAGGCCGTCGAAAAAGTCGAAAAAGGCACCGAGCAATATGAACAGTGCGGCCGTTATTAGCCATCCCTGCACGGCACAATATATGGCTATCACGCCGCAGGTGAGGTTAGACAGGGTTATCAAGTTGGGTATCAGTCGTTTTATCATTTGTTGAACTGTTTTGTAAAAAAAAGAACCTAAAGCAGCGTACTGTTTTAGATTCTTTTATAGAGTTATAAATGCGGTCTTAGTATTCTTCGATACCTTTCAGGGCGTCGCGGAATTCCACTGCGTCCCAGTATTTTTTGAATTCCACGTCGCGTTTGGCCTTGATTTTGAACGAGGGATCCTGTATGCAGGCCTGTTTTAGGTTTTCGAAAATGCCGGTGGCGTCGTCGAGGCGTGCGTAGCATATTGCACGCAGGTAATATGTCTTGGCGTCTTGGTCGAGGCAGCAGTCGAGGGTTTTGATGGCGTTGCCGTTGTTACCAGTCATCAGCTGGCAGTAGGCAAGGTTGTAGGTGCAGGTTTGTTTGCGCATCATTTCGAGAGCCTCTTCGTAGTTGCCGCGTTTGAGGTTGAGCAGTATGAGATTTTCTTCGGCCTCTTTGCTGCCTTCCTGAATGGCTTCGTCGAAATAGTATTTGGCGTTGCTGTAGTCGCCCTGTGCCACCATAAGCAGACCCAAGTTGTTGAGCACGCATGGGTTGTTGGGGTTCATCTCCTTGGCCACGTTGAGGTAGCGTTCGGTTTCGCTGTAGTCGCCCAGATAGTACGAGATGGCGCCTGAGTTGTTCCACGCGGCCCATTCGGAGCTGTGGTTTTCGGTGGCCCATTTGTAGTATTTCAGTTTGGTGGGGTAGCTGTAGTTTATGTAAGCGGCGTACATCAGTTCGTCGAAAGTAAGTTTGTTTGGGGTGAGGGTGGCTGTTTTGGCCAGCTCTTGGTCGGTTTTGCGGGCTTCGGGGTAGTAAAGTGCTATCTGGCTGCGGCGCAGGTCGGGGAATATTTCGGTTTCCAGTTCGCGGTAAACCAGCGACATGTTGCGTATCATCTGTTCGCGTTTTATAAGGTTGCGCTGGGTTTCCACCACGTTGATGATGGCGTTGCGCTCCTCGATGTTGGAGTTTTCCACCATGGTTACGAAGTGGGTCCAGTCCTCTCCGGCAGCGGTGGAGGTTATCACCACTTCTTTTAGGTTGCGGAATTTGTAATATTCGTAGTCTTCGGCTTTTATGTTGGCGCGTTCAGCCATTTGGCGCATCACCTCGTCGAGCATTTTGTTGACCATAGCCAAACCTTCCTCTGCACGATGTTTAGAAAGTCCCACGTTGGCCGATTCCTCGCCTTCGGGCGATGCCCAGCCGGTGATGTTTATGTGTTTGGGAAGTCCGTCGCGGAGCATCACTTCCTTCAGGTTGTCGAAATTGTGTTTGGCGTTGTATCGCTGGTTGGTGGCAAAGTTCCAGTTCAGGCCCGATTGTCCAACGGGATAGTAAAGGTCGGCGGATACGGTGGTTCCACGGTGTTTGTCGTAGTTTTGGGGAGCTATGGCGATGTTGCCTTGCAGCGATACCATTGCCGAGATATTGGAGATACCGTCGGAGAGTACCACGGAGTCGAAAGCAACGCCTTTGAGGCTTTTCAGCACGTCGGAGGCAAACTGCACGCCGTCGTCGGTGGTTTTGCAGTTGTAGCCCACAGGCACAAGGGTCACAGTGGCAAGCTCCATTCCTTCGCGGAATGTAACGTTGTCGTAGTAGGTGAAACGGCCTCCGTTGGTGTAACTAATGGTAGTTCCTTCACCGCCCACATTCTCGCCTTTCAGCTGCATGGGAGTGAGGGGTATGCGCCCGCCCTCCCAGTTGAGCACAGGCTGGATGAACACTGCCACGTTTTTGTCGAAATACTTGGCAGGTATGGCTCCCGAGAATTTCACCTGCACCTTTCCGTCCTGCGTCTCCATAGGGTTGGGAGTGGCCTGATAACGTATGGTGTTGCTTTTTTTCTTCATTGTGGACAATCCTCCGCAGCTTGTCAGCACAAGAGCGGCTATTGTTGCCACCACAAACAGTATTCTCTTCATATTTTTATTGTTTATAAAACGCGTTTCTTTTTTGGACTTTTGTCTCATTGCAATCGCTAACTAACTGATGCACAGCTATTAATATCAGCAATTACACTTTGTCGGATCGATATTCGTAGTCCGACAAAGCGACTGCAAATTTACATAAAAAAATTGGGTTTTGCTAATTTTTCGGGCAAAATATTTTCACACCACATTTCCAACACATTGCCAAAGTGCGAAAAAACAAGGAAAAACGCATGTTGTGGAGACCACAAATCATCACATCGCTTAATGCAAAAAAAAGACAAATGCGTAATTGAGGTAAACACGAACAAAATGGCTGAAAATGCACTAACCTCTCACTTGGTTTAAAGCCTATTTCGACAATAACAAATTTTCGACAGACTCAAATATGTCGAATTCCAATTACCGACATAAAGAGTCTGTTTTGTTTCGATAGCCATGTGGAGAATGACAGAACACCACAAGTGCCCTGAAGGGGTGCAACAACGGATATTTTGGCATAAAAAAAACACACTTTGCACCATAGCAAAATAAAAACTTTGAACAAAATTTGGCAGTTTCAAAAAAAAAATGTAACTTTGCAGTTTGTAACTGAAAAGCGAAAAAACACTTAAACAATTAAAACATAACAAATTATGCCAGCAAGAATTAGATTGCAACGTCATGGTAAAAAGAATCAACCCTTTTATCATATTGTAGTTGCGGATGGTCGTGCACCACGAGACGGAAGATTTATCGAAAAACTGGGGACTTACAACCCCACCAAAAACCCTGCCGAAATCACCCTTAACATCGACAGCGCTGTTAATTGGCTTAAAAACGGAGCCCAACCCAGCGAAACTGCAAGACGCATACTGTCGTACAAAGGCGTGCTGCTGAAACGCCACCTCCAGATAGGTGTTGAAAAAGGCGCCATAAGCCAGGAACAGGCAGACGTTAAGTTCAACCAATGGCTGCAGGAAAAAGAGGCTAAAATAAACAGCAAACGCAACACTTTGGAAAGCGAAGCCCGCGACGAACGCAAAGCTCGTCTCGAGGCCGAAAGCAAAGCCAACGCTGCCAAAGCTGAAGCAATATCCGCCAAAAAGGCTGCCGCCGCCGAAGCCGAGGCAAAAGCCAAAGCTGAAGCAGAGGCCGAAACTAACGCCGAAACTGAACAACCGGCAGAAGAAGCTCCTGCACAAGAGTAAAACTCATTTGAACAAAAACAAAATAGCGGATAAAACACGTTTTTATTCGCTATTTTTCATATAAACACACCATGAGAAAAGAAGACTGTTTCAACCTCGGCAAAATAACCAAACCTTTCGGGCTGAAAGGCGAAGTGGTTATATTCCTCGATGTGGACGAACCGAACAACTACGCCAGCCTCGACTCTGTTTTTGTCGAGGTGAAAAACCAGCTCGTGCCATTCTTTATACAAAATATCCGAATAAACGGAAACAAAGCCACCGTAAAATTCGAGGACATGACGCAGGAACAAGCCGCCGCAATTGCGGGATGCAACCTTTACCTGCCGCTGGACAACCTGCCAAAACTAACCGGAAAGAAATTCTATTTCCACGAAATAATCGGTTTCCACGTAATAGACGACGAACACGGCGACATAGGAACCGTGGCTTCGGTGATAGAATATCCCGCACAACCGCTTTTCCAAATAATAAACAACGGCACCGAAATACTGCTACCGGTATTAGACCAACTTATAAACAACGTGGACCGCGAAAAACAGACAATATCGGTACACGCACCCGAAGGACTTATCGACCTATATCTGCAAAATAGTTAATAAATTTTGTATAACTATTACATGCACCCATTCCGTTTTGTAAAATAATAGCGTAACTTTGTGGCTGTCAACAAAAGTTGCAACAAAACGAAAAAAGAAACATAAACCACTGATATTCAAACCAAAAAAAACACAAATAGTTATGGCAGAAACAGAAGATACCAAACCCGCAAAAACACGCTATTCCGACGAAGAGCTCGAAGAATTTCGTGAAATAATAGAAATGAAACTCAAAAAAGCACGCAAAAACCTTGAATTGCTCAACGAAGCAGTGGCCAATTCCGCCGAAGACGTGAGCGACACCTCACCCACTTTCAAACAGCTGGACGACAGCATGGAAGTGCGCTCAAAAGAGGAAAACGCTCGTCAGGCCGCACGCCAGCAGAAATTCATCAAAGACCTTGAAGCCGCACTCATTCGCATCGAAAACAAGACCTACGGAATTTGCAAAGTTACAGGCAAACTGATACCCAAGGAACGCCTGCGCATAGTGCCCCACACCACCATGTCGGTGGAAGCCAAACGCGGACAAGGCCGCAAATAACAACACATGGCCTGCCTACGAAAAAGCCATCGCCTTACTAACAACCAACACTGCAAAAAACAATGACCGAACAACAAATACAACAACAATACCAGATGGCCCGCGAACGCTACGCCTCACTTGGCGTGGACACCGACAAGGCCATTGCCACCCTCGAACACACACCCATCTCGCTACACTGCTGGCAGACCGACGACGTGATGGGCTTTGAAAGCAACGCCGGCCTCTCGGGCGGCATACAAACCACGGGCAACTACCCGGGCCGCGCCCGCACCATCGACGAAGTGCGCAAGGATCTCGAATTTGTGAAATCGCTACTGGCGGGCACACAGCGCGTAAACCTGCACGAAATCTATGGCGACTTCGGCGGTCATTTTGTGGACCGCAACCAAGTGGAAACCATGCATTTCCAAAGCTGGATGGACTGGGCCAAGTCGGTTAGGATGAGCCTCGATTTCAACAGCACCTCGTTTGGCCACCCCAAAAGCGGCAACCTGACCCTTGCCAACCCCGACCCCGCCATACGCCAATTCTGGATAGAACACACCAAACGCTGCCGACACATTGCCAACGACCTGGGCAAGGCGCAAGGCGACCCCTGCATAATGAACATCTGGGTGCACGACGGCCTGAAGGACATCACCGTGGAACGCCGCCGCTACCGCGAACTGCTGGCCGCCTCGCTTGACGAAATCCTAAGCGAAGAGCTGCCACACATGAAATCGTGCGTGGAGGCCAAACTCTTCGGCATCGGCTTGGAGAGTTTCACCGTCGGCTCCATGGACTTCTACGAAGGCTACTGCGCCACGCGCAAAGTCATCTACACCCTCGACACCGGCCACTACGAGCCTACCGAAAATGTGGCCGACAAGGTCTCGTCGCTGCTCCTCTATGTGCCCGAGCTGATGCTCCACGTCAGCCGCCCCATCCGCTGGGACTCCGACCACGTTACCATAATGAACGACCAAACTTTGGACCTTTTCAAGGAAATAGTCCGCGCCGAAGCCCTCCACCGCGCGCACATAGGCCTCGACTACTTCGACGCCTCCATAAACCGCATAGGAGCCTACATAATCGGCACCCGCGCCACGCAGAAATGCCTGCTGCAAGCCCTGCTTGAGCCGCTCGACATCCTCCGCAAGTACGAAGACAACGGCCAAGGTTTCGAGCGTCTGGCTTTGTTGGAAGAGATGAAATCGCTGCCCTTCGGCGCCGTTTACGACTACTTCAACTTCAAAAACAATGTACCTGTGGGCGAGGAGTTTATCGCCGCAGTGCAACAGTACGAGAAAGAGGTAACGTTGAAAAGATGAAAGATGAGGGGAATGACAACTACGTGAGATTTAAACGGAAAACGTATAAAAACAGAATATGGACAAACCGAAATACAACAACTACCCATTGGCCATCAGCCAGATACTCGGTCTGATAGATGCAAATGACATTGCCATACCTGAAATACAACGTCCGTTTGTTTGGCGTAAGTCGCAAGTGCGAGACCTGATGGACTCTCTGTATAAAGGCTATCCCACCGGCTATATTATTATCTGGAAGAATCCTTCTGTCAAGCTGAAGAACGGCTCTTTGTCGGAGGGTAAGAAAGTGCTCATTGACGGCCAGCAGCGCATCACGGCATTGATGACAGCCATTGCAGGGAAAAGTATTGTTTTTGATGACTATAGCGAGGGAAGAGTGAAAATAGCTTTCGACCCCTTTGCCGCTATTTCAGGTAATCCTGATGCTGAACTATTCGCTGTTCAGACACCTGCGCATCTTAAAAGCAAACGCTGGATACCAGATATAGCAGAACTCTTTAAGCCGGACTTTGGTAGTTTTAAGTTTATCCGTCAATACGTTTCGGACAATCCGGAAATGGATGAGGAACAGCTCAACTCGGTAGTTGAGAGTCTGAGAAACCTTCAGCATTGCAATATCGGAGTGATTGAGTTGGATGCATCCCTTGACATAGACATTGTTACAGACATCTTTATACGCATCAATTCCAAAGGGACTGCCCTCAGTCAGGGCGACTTTGTGATGTCCAAGATTGCCGCAGACGAAATTCACGGAGGCAATACGCTTCGCAAGGTGATCGATTACTTTGCCCACCTTTGCAAAGACGGCACCTTCTATAATAAGATAAAAGAAAAAGACCATGCTTTTGCATCCTCAGGCTATTTCAGCAAACTGGAATGGCTAAAAGACGACAAGGAAACTGTCTATGACCCGGAGTGCGACGATGTGCTTCGCGTGGCTTTCATGCATCGTTGCAAGAGGGCCAAGTTGGCCGACCTTGTGGCAATGCTTTCCGGACGTGATTTTGAAACGCGCGAGTTTAAGGAGGAAATCGTTGAAACAACATATCAAGAATTGGAGGCAGGCATCAACAATGTTATCAAAGGCTATAACTTCACACAGTTTATGTTGGCCATTCGTTCTGCCGGTTTTACGTCGAAGAAACTGGTAAACTCCGTGATGGCCATTGACTTTGCCTATGCCGTTTATCTGCTGCTGTTGGAATCCAAGGAGATACCTGTCGATGAAATCAAGAGTCTTGTGCAACGCTGGTATGTCCTTTCGGTTCTGACCGGACGATATAGTGCTTCGCCCGAAAGTTCTTTCGCAAAAGACATCCGTGCCATAGGAGAAAATGGAGTCGGGGCTTCGTTGAAGGCTATAGAAGACGCTACGCTTTCCGATGCTTTCTGGAATGTTCAGCTGAATCAGAATCTGACCTTCGTGTCCTCCATTAACCCGACTTATCAGGTGTTTCTTGCAGCACAGAACTTTTTCAAAAAAGACTCGCTGCTTTCCCATATCCCCGTTGGCGAACTGGTGAATCTGGGAGGAGACGTTCATCATATATTCCCCAAGCAGTATCTTGTGGACAACGGGTTTGACAAGCACGACTACAATCAGGTGGCCAACTATGCATATTTGGACACACCGCTCAACATCAAGATAGGCAAAAAGGCTCCAAAAGACTATTTTAATGAGGCATTGAGTGCCATCAAGGATGCAGAGGAGCTGTCTTTCAAGTCCATCAAGAGTGAGGCGGAATTTCTCCAAAACCTCGAAGATAACTGTATTCCCGCTGAAATATTAAACATGGATTATACAAACTATCAAGACTTCCTAGAAGCCCGTCGGAAGAAGATGACTGATTTGATAAAGAAGTATTACTATAGTTTGTAAGAAAAGTGCCACAGTCATACCGCCACACAATAGGATGCCACAGGGACAAGCACACCGTCACACAACTGAGCAGCCAGCAACAGAACAAGGAATAAAACGGTATAGAACGTATGAATGCGAAGACAATAAAAGAAACATTGCTGAAAGGCGAACGAGTGACGCTGGAATGCAAGAGAGCGCAGTCGAATATACCCGGAAATGTATGGGAAACGTACTCTGCGTTTGCCAACACTTACGGTGGACTTATCCTATTAGGAGTTTATGAGGACTTGAGGGAGAAGGACATTAGCAAGCGATTTACGATTACTGGTGTGGAGGATGCGGATAAGATTCGTAAGGATTTTTGGAACATCGTCAACAATCCAGAAAAGGTGAACGTGAATCTGTTAAGAGATGAGGATGTCGTGACGATTGTTATTGACGGAAAGAACATAGTTGTCATCAATGTGCCACAGGCCGACTACAACACTCGCCCCATCTATATCAACAACAATCCAATAAGAGGGACTTTCGTCCGTAACCATGAAGGAGACTATCATTGCCCGGAAGAAATGCTTAGGATGATGATGCGTGACGCTAACAGCGAAGGCAATGACCGACTGATCCTGAAGCATTACACAATGGATGACATTGACATTCCCACGCTGGAGCGGTATCGCAACCATTTTAAGAGCAGATATACGGAACATCCGTTCAATGACCTTGACAACAAAGAATTCCTGCGTCAAATGGGCGGATTTACTACAGACCGTGAAAGTGGAGAGGAATGTCTGAATATGGCAGGACTGCTAATGTTCGGCAAAGGACTTCC
>CALGGY010000171.1 GCA_937915785.1 uncultured Bacteroidales bacterium | reverse complement strand
AAAACACTTGGACATTTCGATAGCGAAGCGGAGAATAAATAAGAAAACGAAGGTCGATGGGTAAGCCCCTATAAATTTTCACATGCTCGTTTTTTTCCACATCTGGCTTTGGCGATAATTGTTCTTGGTTTTTATCGGACACCAATAGTAAAAAAAGCATAAACTGTGTCGAGATATATGTGTGACAGTGTTTTT
Source organism: uncultured Bacteroidales bacterium (assembly GCA_937915785.1). Classification (GTDB taxonomy): domain Bacteria; phylum Bacteroidota; class Bacteroidia; order Bacteroidales; family P3; genus UBA1219. The sequence continues at coordinate 2,540 of CALGGY010000171.1, read as the reverse complement.
TTGGGGTGCCTATACGTAACCTCAAACGAGGTGGGTGTTTTTTCCATCCTCCAGACCTTGTTATTGAAAGGCAACCTCTAACGAGGTTGTTTGGAAAACAGGTACTTTGTTGCCCGATAGCGAGGTTCGCGGCATTAAATTTCGAGCCGTTTGGCAAGTTTCTCTGCTTTTTTGGCTTTCCAAACAAAGAACCATATGCAAGAGCCGAGGGTTATGACGCCGCCGAGTATGTACGAGAGGGCGTGCGGCAGTCCGAAGCCGCTGTCGGAGATGATGATAAAGGTGCTGCATACCATTGTCATAAACAAAGCGGGTACAAGCGTGATGATGTACGGTTTTTTGCGGAGTGTCATGTAAACGGTTATTGCCCAGAGTGTTACCATGGCCAAAAGCTGGTTGGCCCATGCAAAGTAGCGCCAGATGGTCTGGAATCCGTCGGCATCCACGAATGTGTAAACCAGTATGCCGCCCGCAAGGAGGAACACTGGCAGTGCCACGAGGAAACGTTTCCAGATTGGCTTTTGGTCTATTTTGAAGGTGTCGGCAAGGATAAGACGTGCCGAGCGCAGAGCAGTGTCGCCGGAAGTGATGGCGGCGGCGATAACGCCGAGCACGGTAACCACGGCCAGCACGGGGGTGAACCACTCGTTGGCTATAACGCCCACCATGGCGTCGCCGCTCTGTCCGGCGCAGAGGTCGGCTTTGTCGTGGAAGAAATAGGTAGCAGCGGCTGCCCAGATGAGTGCCACCACGCCTTCGGCTATCATGGCGCCGTAGAAAATGGGACGAGCCTGTTTTTCGTTCACCATGCACCGGGCCATCAGTGGCGACTGTGTGGCGTGGAATCCCGATATGGCACCGCAGGCAATGCTAACGAACATCATCGGGAAAATGGGGTTGGTGTCGGCCTTGGGGTGCTGGTTGGCAAGGCCATCCCACACCTCGGTAAGGTGCACTTCGGGGCGGAACACAAATGCGCACATCACAAACACTGCCATCATCAGCAGCAGTATTCCGAAAATGGGGTAGATGCGGCCTATCAGCTTGTCGATGGGGAGCATGGTGGCAAGCATGTAGTAGGCGAAAATTATCACCGGCCAAATCCACAGCTGCCAGTCGGGGGTGAAGTTGGTGATAAGCAGCTGGGCGGGGGTTTTCACAAACACGGCTCCCACCAGAATCATCAGTATCACAGTGAAATAGCGCATTATCTGCTTGGTTCCGTTATCGAGGTATCGGCCGTGGATTTCGGGCAGGCTGCATCCTTTGTCGCGCAACGACACAAAACCGGCTATGAAATCGTGCACGGCACCGGCAAAGATGCAACCGAACACTATCCACAAAAACGAGGCAGTGCCGAACTGCGCCCCCATTATGGCTCCCACTATCGGACCCACACCGGCGATGTTCAGGAACTGGATAAGGAAAATGCGCCACGGTTTCATCGGCACATAGTCCACACCGTCGGCCATGGTGGTGGCGGGAGTGGCCCGGGCAGGGTCCACGCCCAAAATCTTTTCTATTATTTTGGAGTACACAAAGTATCCCAACAAAAGCAAAATTACTGATATGAAGAATGTTATCATGTTTTGAATGGTTTAATGTTTGTTGTTGTTTCGGTGTGCAAATTTACGAAATTTCTTTCTTTGTGTGGGAAAAAAAATAGTGCTCTTCCCCAAAAAAATATCGGGTATTTTTTTTGCTTTTCAAGCGAATGAGTCATTCCTCGATTTTGGAGGTGTCGGGTTCCAACCCTTTCAGGTAGCGCCAAGCGTGGAGATATTTGTGCAGGCGGTGGCAGTCGTTGGAGGTAAGGTTGGGCAGGCGGCGGATGTCCATATTATCCTCAAGGTCGGCGATTTTAACCTCGCGGCCCAAGGGGTTGGCGGCGGCACGTTCGATAAAATTGGCGTAAGTCTCTCTGTTGTTGCGTGTTACGGCCAGTGCGGCTTCAACAATTTCGTTGTCGAAACCTTGTTCCACGAGGTGTTGTGGCGACAGGGAGGTGTCTTCGATGGTGTCGTGCAGCAGTGCCACTATCTTGGCTTTAGGCGAAAGGCAGTGTGCGGCCACGCGCAATGGGTGGGTTATGTATTCGTTGCCGGCCTTGTCGGTTTGCCCGGCATGTGCTTTGTAGGCGATGGCCTCGGCTTTTTCGAGCGGGGTTTCGGGGAGCAGGTAGTCCAAAACGGCCTGCCAGTTTGGGAACCGCTTGGAACCGAAATGTATCCACTCGCCGCCGAACTCCTTGGCGCCGTGGCCGTCGCGGTCGTCGATAAGGTAATCGCCCGTGCATAGGTTTTTGTGGTGGCTTATGATGAGCCGTTTGTGGAAAATATCGTCGAAATGGCTGGTTACCCACTGCACTTTGTCGGCCCATGCCGAGGGGTTTTTCCACGGGGCGGTGGAAAGGATGTGCATGTCGAATTTTCCGCTGTTGGCGAGAGCGTGAACGGCTTCCACGGCGCCGGGCATGGGCTCCATAAGGGCGAAAATGCCGGGAATGTCGTCGGGGTGGTCGCCGTATTGCCTAAGTGTTT
>CALGGY010000170.1 GCA_937915785.1 uncultured Bacteroidales bacterium | reverse complement strand
ACAATTATTGCCAAAGCCAGATGTTGAAAATAAAAACGGGCATACGAAAAATTATGGCTTACCCATTGACCTTCGTTTTCTTATTTATTCTCCGCTTCGCTATCGAAACGGCCACTGGCAGTTTCTTCATCTTGAAACAAAAGAACCAAAAATTCAAGGCTGTGACAAAAAAGCCAAGAAACAACTGCGTTCCGCTAAAGTCGTCAAACTAGCACAGCAGTCAAAGTTAAGTGCGGAGTACCTGTCTCACGAGGGCTTGCGAAGTTCAAAGCGACAGTTGTTTCTATGCTCAGACAGTGACGACTTCCTAACGCTGCTCGCCGTATTATCCGCTTCGCTATCGAAACGGCACTGGCAGTTTCTTCATCTTAACGCTTTTTTCTCAATGCCTTTTGGCTGCCACCGGACAATTCGTCTACATTTTAATCGGTCACTAATGATATTTATTTGAACCCTGAAGGATTGTCAGAAAATAGTTGGTTACGGCTGTTAATGGTGGAAAACGTGTAAGTTTTGTGCCGAAGTACGTGCAAAAAAATGTGAGTTTTGTTTGGTTATATGGTAGAAAAAATGTAATTTTGCAAGCCGAATACGTGCAAAAAAAATGTAAATGTTGTTATGAAACGATTGTTATACAGTGATTTGCTTAAATGGAAGCAAGGTGCAAGGCGCAAGCCTCTTATTCTGAACGGCGCAAGGCAGGTGGGCAAAACGTGGCTGCTAAAGTCGTTTGGAAAACAAGAATATGCCAAAGTGGCGTATATCAATTTTGAACTTGCGGATAATTTGGAATATGTTTTTTCAGATTTTAATGTTGCGCGCATTGTCAGGGCATTATCCGCAATGAGTGGTGTGGACATAACCCCTCACGATACCTTTATTATTCTCGACGAGGCACAGGAATATCCCCGTGCACTCACTGCATTGAAGTATTTTTGCGAGGATGCTCCGGATTACCATATCGCTGTAGCCGGCTCATTACTCGGATTAACCCTCCACAGCGGGGTGTCGTTTCCCGTGGGCAAGGTGGATATGCTACAGCTTTATCCGATGGTGTTTTCTGAGTTTGTCGAAGCGGTTCACAGCAGGCAGATGGCGGAGACCCTTCGCGAAACCCGATGGGATGTGATAAACGCTCTTCATACACAGTATGTTGAATTGCTCAGGCAATATTATTATGTGGGAGGTATGCCGGGTGTGGTGTCGGCTTACTGTAATGGCGAAGGACCAATGGCCGTGCGACAACTGCAGCAACAGATACTTAAAGGCTATACCGACGATTTTTCGAAACATGCGGAAAGTCGCGAAGTGCCACGAATAAAACTGATTTGGGACGGTATTCCACGCAGTTTGGCAAAGGAAAACAAAAAATTCAGGTATGCCGACATCAAGTCCGGCGGAAGGGCATCGCAGTTTGAAATAGCGCTTCAATGGCTTATAGACACAGGGGTGGTTTATAAGGTGAACCGGATAACAACGCCGAATATGCCGTTGCGTTTCTATGAAGAAAACAATGTGTTCAAATTGTTCACTCTTGATGTGGGACTTATGGGTGCAATGATGCAAGTCGCAGCCGAAAACGTGCTGATAGGCGACAAAATTTTCATGGAATATAAGGGTGCTTTTACCGAGCTGTTTGTTTGTACACAGTTGGTAACCAGGCAAATACCGATATTTTATTACGGGAACAACAGTTCGAGGGTGGAAGTTGATTTTGTTGTGCAAAATGGCAACTGGATTGTGCCGATAGAAGTGAAATCGGAGGAGAATGTCCATTCAAAATCCCTGCGGACTTTTATTGGTTCACATCCTGATTTGAAGGGTATCAGGTTTTCCATGAAACCCTATGCGGACCAAGGTTGGATGAAGAATATCCCTCTCTACGCATGTGGTGAGATAATAAAATAGCGGAAGATTCTCAATCCGCCGCAGCAGCTTCGGATGGTGAATGAAAAATAGAGTATATTATGGTGGAAAAAATGTAAGTTTTGTTTTTATATGTGGTTTGAAAAACGTATTTTTGCAACCACAAAAACCATTATCACTATGCCGAAACATATTGGAGCACACGTAAGTGCGTCGGGTGGCGTGGGCAACGCCATCCTCAACGCCGAGGCCATCGGTGCCGACGCTTTTGCCCTTTTCACCCGCAACCAGCGCGCATGGGTGAGCAAGCCTCTGCAGGAGCAGGAGATAGCGGGTTTCAAGGCTTTGCTTGCCGACCGCGGTTTCAGTCCAGAATATGTGCTGCCGCACGACAGCTACCTTATCAACCTCGGCTCGCCCGACGAGGAGACACTTGCCAAGTCGCGCGCCGCTTTCCTCGACGAGATGCGCCGTGCCGAGCAACTCGGACTGCGTATGCTCAACTTCCACCCGGGCAGCCACCTCGGCCGCATGGGCGAGGAGGCCTGTCTCGACCAGATAGCCCGCGAGGTGAACGCCGCTTTGGCACAAACCCACGGCGTTACGGCAGTGATAGAAAACACCGCCGGACAAGGCACTAATCTCGGCTGGCGTTTCCAGCACATAGCCCGCATCATCGAAGGTGTCGACGACAAAAGCAGAGTGGGGGTGTGCATCGACACCTGCCACACCCTCGCCGCCGGCTACGACCTCAGCACCGAAATGGGCTACCACTTTGTCATGGACGAGTTCGAGAGTGTGATAGGATTCAAATATCTGAGGGCTATCCACCTCAACGACAGCAAGAAAGGCGCCGGCAGCCATGTGGACCGCCACGAGAGCATCGGCTTGGGCGCGATGGGCAAGGAGTTTTTTGTGCGATTTATGCGCGACCCCCGTTTCGACAATATGCCCATAATCCTCGAAACACCCGACCCCACACGCTGGCCCGCCGAAATACAGTGGCTGAGACAGTTAGGAGTTAGTAATTAGTAAATAAGAGTTTGGAGTTTGGAATTTGGAGTTTGAAGTTAGTGCCTATGCAACTTTTACCTATACTTTTGCATCAGAGTTTGTGAGGATTACTGCTATTGCACAATAAAAACGGTAGCATTGCGTTAAAAAAAAGGTTTCAGATGAAGTTTATCAACACAAAATGACGTTTTTTTTGGCGGAGATAAAATGATTTCAGGAACCGACAAATATTGAAGTTGAAAACTTTTATTTAGTAAATTGTGAATTAATAAGTTATATTAAATATAGACAAAATGAGCTTTAGCTCTTATTCGTGATTAAGTTGGAAGTCCGCCAAAACAAACAATTGCAATCACACCGAATAAGAAGTACTGAAGTTCACTCCTTAGGGCGTGAACCATTACTTACTTATGTGTGATTTGGTCTTGGCGGACACCACAACAAATCCTAAGCAACGGAATGGTGAACGCCTTTTTTGTTGCCAAGGTTTCAGATAACAAAGGCACACATGGACAACTATCAATTTCATATTGGACACCTCATTAAGCAGCATGTGGAAAGTCATGGCATTGGCGTGGGCTGGCTTAGCAAGCAGCTGCACTGCCACAGCAACACCATATACAATATTTTTGAACGTAACTGGATTGACACACAGACGCTTATGAAACTGTCGCAGGTGTTGAACCACGATTTTTTTGCCGATTTCCCGGCCAATTACCAAAAACGGAGCGGCGAAGGTGAATAGTTTTTTGGGTTGGCATATCTGCAAAAAATGTCCAATTTTGAAAAAAAAATGCTATTTGTAGTGTTTTTTTACATCACTTCCCTGATTTTTGTTGCAAACGGCTATCTGTTTTATCATTTTTTTTATGTTTTGGCTTTGTATATTTCTGATTTGGAGTTGGTTGTGTGATTGCTTAATTACTTGTGCAAAATGCCCAAAACCTTGGGCAGGGATTTGCAGATTGAATGGTTGTGTGTTGTAATTTTGCAAACTCAAAACTTAGTTTAATAAACCAAAAACAAATTTAAAAACCGAGGGGCCGATGGTATATAACTGGTAGAAAATAAAATGAAGAAAATAGCATTGATTTTACTGGCATTTCTGGGATTCTTTTCTGTTTCCAATGCCCAAGTATGCAAAATATCGGGAGAAAACGACAATGTGGAAGTGATGAACTATTATTTTGAGGATGAGACAACTGTAGTGGTTGTGGTATCCAATGATAGCAAAGACATTTCGGCCAATGTTACTGTTGAAGTGTCTATTTCCAAATTAAAGAAAGGTAACGCCTATGGTACATATGACTTGTCTCTGGCTGGAAAAGGTAGGGCTATGCCCAATCAAGACACTCAAATAAAGATAAAACTCCCGTCACCCTATAGACAAGACCCTGCTGCAAGTTCGATAAAAGTCACAAAAATATCTGGCAGCAATTGTCTATAATAAACTATCGCGCAAACACAATTCTAAAACAGTGAGCCGGAAGGCTCACTGTTTTAGTTTTCAAAACGACCAAACATATTGTTTGGGGTGAACATTCACACACTCTCATCCCAAACACTTCTCCCCACAAACTCTTGGTAGAGTAGATGGGTGGAAAGAGATTTGCTGTGCACATTCTCTGACAAGACCACATTTTTTGGGGGGATAATCAAGTAAAACTAATACTTTTTCGGGTTAATCTTCGAAGGGGTGCAGTTGGCATTTTTCATATTCACATCACACATCACAGTTCACGCAAAAAAACATTTTGCCGTTTGCCAAAAAATTCGTATATTTGCACTTTTAAAAACGGCCCGAAAACCGTGTAACAATATCTAATGGAATAATATATCATAAAATGCAGAAAAGTAAAGTAGGACTTGATTTTGAGAAAGTAGAGTATGCACGCGGCATTGCCAAGAAAATTGCCGACCAAGTGCAGGATTTTGTAGGCAATTACACCACAGTGGCCGTGGAACGCACCCTGTGCCGTTTCTTGGGTATAGACGGTATCGACGCAAGCGAGGTGCCCCTGCCCAATGTGGTGGTGGACGAGCTGAAAAGCAAAGGCGTGCTCTCGCAGGGCGTTATGTTCTTTATGGGCAACGCCATGGCCGAAACGGGACTTTCGCCTCAGCAGATTGCCGAACAGATTTCGGAAGGAAAGATAGACATCACAAAACTCCCCATACACCCCAAGTCGGAGATAGACAAGGTGTTGCAGCCCGTAATCAACGCCACCATAGAGCGTGTGCGCGGCAACCGCCTGCGTCGCGAAAACTACATCAAAACCATTGGCGAGGGTTCCAAGCCCTACCTTTATATTATTGTGGCCACGGGCAATATCTACGAGGACGTCATTCAGGCGCAGGCCGGAGCGCGTCAGGGCGCCGACATCATTGCCGTGATACGCACCACAGGCCAAAGCCTGCTCGACTACGTGCCCTACGGCGCCACCACCGAAGGCTTCGGCGGCACTTTCGCCACACAAGAGAACTTCCGTATCATGCGCAAAGCCCTCGACGAAGTTGGAGAGGAGGTTGGCCGCTACATTCGTCTGTGCAACTACTGCTCCGGACTTTGCATGCCCGAAATAGCGGCCATGGGAGCTTTGGAAGGCCTCGACGTGATGCTCAACGACGCCCTTTACGGAATCCTCTTCCGCGACATAAACATGCAACGCACGCTGATAGACCAGTATTTCAGCCGTATAATCAACGGCTTTGCAGGCGTTATCATCAACACCGGCGAGGACAACTACCTTACCACCGCCGACGCCTACGAGGAAGCCCACACCGTGCTTGCCTCCGACCTCATCAACGAGCAGCTGGCACTGCTTGCCGGTTTGCCCGAAGAGCAGATGGGACTGGGACACGCTTTCGAGATGGACCCCATGCTGGAAAACGGATTTCTCTACGAACTGGCTCAGGCTCAGATGATTAGGGAGATATTCCCAAAAGCTCCTCTCAAATACATGCCCCCGACGAAATTCATGACCGGCAATATTTTCCGCGGACACATACAGGACGCCCTGTTCAACATGATTGGCATCTGGACACACCAGGGGCTGCAGCTGCTGGGTATGCCCACCGAGGCCATACACACCCCCTTTATGAGCGACCGTTACCTCTCCATCGAGAACGCCAAATATATTTTCGGCAACATGAAAAGCATCGGCGACGAAGTGGAGTTCAAGGACGGCGGCATTATCAAAAACCGTGCCAAAGAGGTACTCGACAACGCCACCACACTGCTCGAGAACATGCAGAAAGAAGGCCTGTTCACAGCTCTGGAAAAAGGGATATTTGCCAACGTCAAGCGTCCCAAGAACGGCGGCAAGGGTTTGGACGGCGTTACCGGGAAAGGCGAGAACTACTTCAACCCGTTTATCGACCTGATGAAAGGCAAGAAATAAATTTACAATGTGCAATTTACAATGTACAATTTACAATTTACAATTTACAATTTACAATGTATAATGACTGAACTGACACAGAAACAGATGGAACGGCAGGATTTGGTGGACAACGCAATTTTTAAGCTGTTGCAAAACCTTAATCCATCCGGCAAGGAAATAGATTGGGACATCGATATCATTGCCGAAATCAGAGACTCTGTTAAAGCGTGGTTCGAAGATAATGATATTCGCACGGAAGAAGAATTTTATCCGTTTATAGAAAATTGAATGATTATGTCGAAACTTGAAACATTCGAAATGGAATACAAAGGCCGGAAGTACCTTGCCACCGAGGTGGAAAACATTTTTGACCCCGATAGCTGCGAGGAAAATGTTATTTTTGCTTCTACAAGATTAAGTGACGAATTGATAGATGAGCATGGCGATTACAGAGATGATTCTGCAGAATCTGTGGATAATGATATATATGCTTATGTAGACGATGAATATTTTTCATTGTCAAAGGAAGAGTTTATAAAGTATATATCAGAAAATTTTAACTAAAAACAGTATTTGCCGGTATGCTTCAATTTCAATTTTTTCCAAGGTCTCAGGGTGTGACTAAAGACATTCAGCCAATCGTTGATTGTTTTCGTGAAGTGTTCGAACAGATTCGTTCCGATAAATATGAAAAAAAATCTAATGAGGTGCTGTCATTAGTTCGACCATTTTTACAGAAAATAGGTTTCAAAGTAGAAAGAGGAAAAAGTGTTGACGCAAAAATAGATGTCCCAGTTTTATTTGGATTGAATGACACGGTTGATAAATGCTTCAATGCAGATGCGTTAAGTTCTGATGGAAAAATAGTTATTGAGGTAGAAGCTGGACGTGCAACTGAAAATAATCAGTTTTTAAAGGATATTTTTCAAGCATGTATGATGCATGGTGTGGAATACCTTGTCTTAGTAGTAAGGAGTAAATATCGGACACATAATGATTTTGAAATAGTACACACATTTTTAGAAACATTATATATATCTAACAGAATGATTTTACCTTTAAAAGGTATAGTTTTGATTGGTTATTAATGATTAAAATAATTCTGACAATGTCTCAACTGCAAACATTTGTAATAGAATACAAAGGATGAATGGAAAGAAATAACTCTGAAACAACTGATTATGGAAACTTCAAATTGTGCGATATTATCCAACCAAGGGAAATTCACCGTTTTTAAATACGGTAACCGTGTTATACGGTTCAGAGCACCGTATTCGTTAGAGGGATATACCGAGGTAAAGACATGGGATAACGGATACATGGTTGTTATGGCCAAGTATGCGCACAATGACAAAAGCGAAGAAGAGTATATCGACCTTGTGCCGATACTTGAGGATTTGTATATCAACCCAGAAGCGTTTTTGAAACCGATTAAAAAAGTTGCGATAGAATGAACAGAATACAGGAAATTGCTGAGAATGCCGATTTGATAGTGAATGGTTACGCATTTACAAAATGCGATAAGGGCTACCGTGTGCTGAATATCAAAAATCCGCAGAAAGCTTCTGTGGTATCGCCCGACGGCACCATATTGGAAACCACAATGGACGATATTGAGGCAGGCATTGTAATTGATTATTTCCATAAAAACAAACAATATATGGAGGAATGACCGATGCCCAAGTATTACGATTTTAAAGTGGCGGGATATTACTTGTATTTCACATCGTTCTGCGTAATTGAGTGTATGCACGTACATGCGAGCGACAGCAAATTGTCCGAACGCGGTTCCGCAAAGTTTTTTGTCAAGGAAAATGGCGACACCATTTTGCAGAAACGCGGCATCCTAACCGACACGGAAATGTCTAAAATACAGGCATTTATAAAAACAAACTATAAGGAGATGTATTTGAGATGGGCCGAATACAGCGAAAACGGCTTTTATGAGAAATAAAAATGATAGAAGTAAAAAAAGTAACAACAATAATTATATAGTATTAGACAATGTCTCAACTGCAAACATTCGAAATAGAATACAAAGGACAGAAATACCTTGCCACCGAGGTGGAAAACGTGTTCGAGCCGGACAGCGACGACACCATTATTCTTGCCTCCAGCCGCCTGAACGACGCACTGGTGGACAAAAACGGCAAGTTTGTGGATCACGAGGCCGAGTTTGTGGACGAACGCATTTTCGCCTTTGTCGACGACAACTATTTCTCTTTCAGCAAAGAGGAGTTTATACAGCGCATTATCGACGATTTCGAATAATCGATAAAAAAGCTAAAAATAAAGGAATAACGAATTAAAAACAAGACAAATACGATAAGAATATGAGCGAAGGACTGTATTCAATGGAGGCCAAGGATTACGACAAAACCTTGGATTTGACTAAGATAAAGCCTTACGGCGACACCATGAACGACGGCAAGACGCAGGTGAGTTTTACCCTGCCCGTGCCCGAAGGCGACGAGGCCATAGAGGCCGCCAAACAGCTGATGAAAAAGATGGGCTTCGAAAACCCGCTGGTGGTCTATACCAAACAGCTTACCGAGGGATTCACCTTTTTCAACTGCTACGGCAGCTGCACACACACAGTGGACTACTCGTCCATATACGTGCCCAAGGTGGAAAGCACCAAAATGGACATGCACGAGTGCGACGAGTACATACGCCAGAACATTGGCCGAAAAATAGTGATAGTGGGCGCCAGCACTGGCACCGACGCGCATACCGTGGGCATTGACGCCATTATGAACATGAAGGGCTACGCCGGACACTACGGCTTGGAACGCTACGACATGATAGACGCCTACAACCTCGGCTCGCAGGTGCCCAACGAGGAGTTCATAGCCAAAGGCATAGAGCTACACGCCGATGCACTTATTGTTAGTCAGACAGTTACGCAGAAGGACATACACATCAAAAACCTTACCGAGCTGGTGGAAATGCTCGAGGCCGAGGGACTTCGCGACAAGGTGATACTTATCTGCGGCGGACCCCGCATCAGCCACGAACTGGCCAAAGAGCTGGGCTACGACGCCGGTTTCGGAGTGAACACCTACGCCGATGACGAGGCATCGTTCATAGCCCAGGAAATGGTGAAACGCGGATGGAAGTAATAGAAAGGCAAGAAGTAATTTGTTTATTTAAATGTATACTTTAGATTATTGCACAAAGAATATTTTAGAAGAATTGAATTTTCAATTTCTTGAAAAAATAAAGGCTCATTTGCCGTATAATAATGCATATTATTTAGTATGTGTTGCGGAAATAATATATAATATGGGGGATGACTGTGATTGGTTTTCAGATGAACAAGATATTTTAGATGAAGTTTTAAAAAAAGCAAGTGATTTATATAATAATTCTGATATTTCATCGTATTTGAAAAATTTTGTTTGATTATGGAGATTATCGAATTGGTTATTGATATACTTGAACATTCAGAAGTCCCGCTTAAGCAAGGGGAGATTCTCGCTCTTGCAGAGAAACACCCAGGATACTCTTTATGTAATAAACTTCACACTGTTCAGGTTCCATTGTCAGCAATTGCTCGTTGTCTCACAAAATACTCTGGAGGAAGTAATCCGATTATTGGTATTTATAATGAAGGAAAATCTAAGCGTTCTCAAAAAAGATTTTTCTTGAGAACAAAAGATATTCCAGAAGTTTCAAAAGTATCTGAAATATCTTTACATCCATATTTAGTCAAATTTGCAAAAGAACGTTTTGGAGTATATTGCAAAACAATAAATGCTCTCAAAGTTTCAAAGAAAAAAGATAAAATTGGGAAATGGACAAATCCAGACATCGTAGGAATCAACCCTGCTATTTTATCACTCACACCTCTTTTTCAGAAAGAAATTGAAAAATTAGGCTTGTTTTCAACAAAAGTCATGCAATTTTATAGCTTTGAGATGAAATTGAAAATCGATAAAAGCAATATAACCGAGTGCTATTTTCAAGCTGTTTCAAATTCGAGTTGGGCTAATTATGGCTATTTGGTTGTTGGTGATATGGATACGGATTCTGTATTTATGTCAAATTTGACGCGTTTGAATAATGGATATGGAATTGGCATCATTAAACTTGATATTAATGAGCCACAAAACAGTGAGATAATTGTATCTGCAAGAGAAAAAGAAGTCGTGGATATTAATTTTATGAATTTTTTGGCTGATATGAATACTGACTTTTATGATTTTGTAAATAATTCAAGTTATGTATTAGAAACAAAAAAAATAGTTTTGGATAAATTTGATTATATAATAAATTAAAAACACATAAAAACACAATACAATGGACAAAAACGAAATCAGAACATTTATCGCGCGTCGTGCCGCACAGGAATTGCACGATGGCGACGTGGTTAATCTTGGCATAGGTCTGCCGACCTTAATTCCCAACTTCCTGCCCGAAGGCGTGCACGTGGTGCTGCAGTCGGAAAACGGCATGATAGGCATGGGCCCCACTCCCGAAGAGGGCAAGGAAAATCCTTGGTACATCAACGCCGGCGGCGGTTATATCACCACCACCCCCGACGCTTCCACTTTCGACAGCGCCACATCGTTCGGCATCATCCGCGGCGGCCACGTTGACGTGAGCATCCTCGGCGCCATGCAGGTGGACGAAGAGGGCGACCTGGCCAACTGGATGATTCCCGGCAAAAAGACTCCCGGCATGGGCGGCGCCATGGACCTCCTTGTGGGTGCCAAAAAGGTTATCCTTGCAATGGAGCACACAGCAAAAGGCAACCCCAAAATCCTGAAAAAATGCACACTGCCACTCACAGCCAAAGGTCAGGTGAACATGATCATCACCGAGATGGGCGTTATGGAAATCACCCCCAAAGGCATAGTGCTGACCGAAATCAACCCCGAATTCACCGTTGAGCAGGTGCAGGCTGCCACCGAGGCAACCCTCATTATTGCCGACAATCTGAAACAAATGAAGTAAGACTTCCGTAAAAAGACAACGAACTGCCGTTGGGCATTCACACTCCCGACGGGGTTCGTTGTTTTTTTATTCGATGAAAATGAAAAGGACATTACTGCTTTTACTCGCCCTTACACTGTGCTTTCCGGCAGTGGCTCAAGATGTTTTTGTCATTGCCGGCGACATTTCCACTTCGGCCACCGACGAGCTCGTGCCTTCGCCGTTGCCCCCATCGGGCAAGTGGTACAACGAATACTATCGGTTCTACACCATTGTGGGATTGGGCGGCGGCCGCGACCTGTCGGCCGACAAAGCGTCGCTGCTCGGTGTTTCGGCGGCATTCGGCTTCCAGTACCGCCGCGCCGTGGCTTTCGGGGTGGGGGTGGAGTTCCTTAAGGACAAGACCAACGCCTACTCTCACCTGCCCGTGTATCTCGAGTTCCGTTCGCATTTCTCGCCACGACGCACCTCGCCCTACTCCGTGCTCAAGCTGGGCTATTCCATACCTGCCGGCAGCACACGCAAAACCGCCGAAGGTATGCTAAAAGTGAACAAAAGCGGCATAATGTTCGGCGCCGACCTCGGCTACCGCATTCATTTCGACCGCACTTTTGCCGGCAGTCTCTACGTTGGCTACCAGCTGCAGCCGTTCCAAGTGGAGCGTCGCGTGAACCCCACCGAAGAGATGCCCGGCGGCAGCTACAACAACCGAGACCAAGTGCTGCTGCACATGATAAAATTTGGCGTAACACTGAACATCGGTTTCGGTTTCTGACCCTCAAAGTCGCTACGGCGGCACATTAGAACCTTATCAAACCAATTTTTTATGAAGAAATTCCTTCTCGAACTGCTCAAACTGTATCTGTTTTGGATGCTGTTCTTTGCCGTTGGCCGGACAGTTTTTTTGCTCTCGCACACCTCCATGTTGCAAGGCATTTCCTTCGGCGAGGTGATGCGGGTTTATTGGTACGCCCTGAAACTCGACACTTCGGCCTGCTGCTACCTTATGGCTCCCGTTTTTATACTTATGTGCCTGCAGCTTGCCGCAAAATGGCGTTGGCTCGATGTGGCAAAGAAAGTGCTGACGGGCATTCTGCTTGTGGTAATGTCGCTGGCCATTTTTGGCGAAATAGGCATGTATGAGGAGTGGCAGGTGAAAATTAACATCAAAGCGCTGATGTACCTGCGTCGTCCAAAGGAGATTTTCGATTCCATATCAACAGGCGTTTTTCTGTTGCTGTTGCTTGGTGCAATTGTGTATATAACCCTGTTTCTGTTGCTGTATGTCAAGGTCGTGGCCAAACCAAAGATAGAACCCGTGAAACTTGGTGGCGTAAAAGCGCCGGTTTCATTCGTCATTCTATGTGGGGTGCTCTTTGTTGGTATGCGCGGCGGTTTCGGCGATATTCCCATCCATCAGAGCCAGTCGTATTTTTCGCGCCACAGCATACTCAACGACGCCGCCGTGAACACCCCTTGGAACCTTTTGCACAACTACCTGCATTTCAAGAGTATAAAAGATAAAAATCCGTTTGTTTACTACGACAACCAAACAGCCGACAGCATTATCGCCGAGTTGCATACCATGCAGAGCGACAGCACGTTGCAGGTTTTGAACACCGACCGGCCGAATATAGTTATACTTTTGCTCGAAAGCTGGTCGGCGGACGTGGTGGAAAGTCTCGACACCGCCAACCGAGCCGGCGTAACCCCCGGCTTTGCCAAGCTCGAAGAGGAAGGCTTGCTATTCACACGTTTTTACAGCAACGGCCACCGCTCGCAGCAGGCCATATCGGGTATCCTGAGCGATTTCCCGCCACTGCAGGGCAACGACATTACCGACAATTTCCCGCTTTACAAATATCTGCCAAGTATGCCCAAATATCTTATGGCTAAAGGTTACGGCACGGCTTTTTATTTCGGCGGCGACCTTAACTACGGCAATATCCGGGCTTTTGTGCTTTGGCACGATTTCCAAAAGATTTTCGAAGGGCGCGACTTCCCGTCGGGTACGCCACACGGCAAGCTCTCCGTGCCCGACCAGTATCTGTTCCAATATGCGTTGGCCGACCAAAAGGATGTGAAGGAGCCTTTCTTCCACATGATTTTCACCGGCAGCTCGCATTCGCCCTACGATGAGCCCAAAGTGGTGCGTCAGCTTACATGGGATGTGGAGCAACTGCCATACCTCAACTCGGTAAAGTATTCCGACTCATGCATTTACGATTACATCAAAAAAGTGCAGCGTATGCCGTGGTACAAAAATACCCTTTTCATACTTGTTGGCGACCACAGCCACGCCACCTACCGCGGACATTACGTGAATTCGCCGCAATATATGCATGTGCCGATGCTTTGGCTGGGCGGTGCGCTTAAGGACGAATATCGGGGCAGGACACTCGAAACCATAGGCACCCATGTGGATTTGTGCCGCACGCTGCTCTGCCAGATGGGCGACACCCTTACGCCGACTTACCGCGGGGTGGATATGTTCAACACCGCTAACCATGGTTTTGCCTATTATGAGACAAATATGGGCATGGGCTGGATAACGCCGGGCGGAACGCTAATCTACGACGCTGAGGCCGCGCGCATTACCGACAACACTTATGCCGACAGCACCGTCATGCAAACCGAGCTCGGCAAGGCCAAAGCCTATCTGCAAACCCTTTACGACTTTTATCTGCAGGATTAGCCATCATGTGCTTTAGCAAAAAAAAAGAGTTGCTCACCGAGCAACTCTTTTTTTTGTTGTGTGTCAAATCTTTAGAGAGCCAGGTTTGCGCCGGGTTTGAATTTAACAACTTTCTTTGCGGGAATTTTGATTTTGGTTCCTTTGGCTGGGTTGATGCCAGTTCTTGCTGCTCTTTCGATAACACCAAATGTGCCAAATCCTACGAGGCTGATTTTGTCACCAGCTTTCAATGTTTTCTCTGTAACGGCTACAAAAGCTTCGAGGGCTTTTTTAGCATCAACGTTTGTCATACCGGCTTCAGCGGCCATGGCTTTTACTAAATCGTTTTTGTTCATAATAAACTGTTTTAAAATATTAAACTTATATTAGTTTCAAATTCTCTGCAAAGTTATGTAAAAAAAATATTATATCCAAAAAAAAATGTGCTTTTTTTTTTACAATTTTTTTCAGTTTTCTTTAAGTCTTTATGATACAGTTGGTTACATTGTTGCCAATTAAAAAGTTTTCTGTGAAGTTTCGGCGTTTTCCGCTCATTTGCAACTCGTTTATTGCGATAAATCCGTTGTTTACGGCAATTTTTAAATACTTTTTTTGGTCGGTTACAATTGCCATATCTCCCGATGAATCCCCTTTTTCAAAGGTGGCGTCGAATATTTTGAACGGCATGATGTGTCCGTCGGGGTACTGCAGTTCCATAAAAGCGGCGGGGTAAGGCGACAGTCCCCGGATGAAATTGACGATTTCCGTTCCGGGCTTGCTCCAGTCGATACGGCAGTCGTCCTTGAATATTTTCGGGGCGTTTTTTGGTGTGTCAACAGTTGGTTGCGGATGTGGCTGCAGGGTGCCGCCGGCAAGTCCTTGAATGGTTTTCACAACAAGGTTTTTGCCGATGTCCATCAGTCGGTCGTGCAGCGTTTCGGCGTTGTCGGAGGGTGTGATGTCGGTTTTTTCTTGCAGCAGTATCTCGCCTTCGTCGATGCGTTCGTTGAGCAAGAAGGTGGTAACGCCGCTTTGGGTTTCGCCGTTGATGATGGCCCAGTTGATGGGTGCCGCTCCGCGGTAGTCGGGCAGGAGCGAGGCGTGCAGGTTGAAAGTGCCCATCTTTGGCATGCTCCACACGGCCTTGGGCAGCATCCGGAAAGCCACCACAACAAAAAGGTCGGCGTTGAGGTTGCGCAGGCTGTCGAGGAAATCGTCGTCGCGCATTTTTTCGGGCTGTAGCAGCGGCAGGTCGTGCCTGATGGCGTAGTCCTTCACGGGCGAGAAGGTTATTTTCTGTCCGCGGCCGGTTTGTCGGTCGGGCACGGTAACCACGGCTTTTATCGGGTATCCGGCTTGCAGTATGGCGTCAAGCGAGGCCACGGCAAAGTCGGGGGTGCCCATAAATACTATGGAAGGTCGGTTGTTTGTCATGGTGTTTATAATAATTGTTATCCCAAAATTTGTTTCTGCATTGCCACCATTTTTATTGCGGTAACGGCGGCTTCCACGCCTTTGTTGCCGTGTTTTCCGCCCGAGCGGTCGATGGCTTGCTGCATGTTGTTGGTGGTGAGCACGCCGAAAATAACCGGTCGTCCGTCCTGCAGCGACAGGTTGGTGAGTCCGTTGGACACGGCCCCGCAGATGAAGTCGAAATGGCGTGTCTCGCCTTGTATCACACAGCCGAGGCATATCACGGCATCGTAGTTGGTGTTGCTGTTGAGCAGGGTGGCGGCACCTGTGGGCAGTTCAAAACTGCCGGGCACGCGTATCACAGTGATGTCGGTTTCTGCCACATGGTTTGTCACAAGGGTGCTGTATGCTCCTTCGCACAAAGCGTTGGTTATCTGTGGGTTCCATTCGGCGGCGACTATGCCTATTTTCATTCCTGCGCCCGAAGGTATGGTTTCGGGGTTGTAATCGGAGAGGTTGGTCTTTTTTGTTTCCATTATCGTTGTTATGTTTTAATGCACTCTAATTTCTTCGCCCACAGGCAGTTTGCCTGATATGCCGGGGTTCATGCTTTTCAGTTGCGTTTCGGACACTTTGTGTTTTTTTGCCACTTTTTCCCAAGTGTCGCCGCGTTTGGTAACGTAGAACTCCTGTTTCTTTTTTGTGGTTTTGCCTGTGGGGCCCAGTTCGCGTTCTTTGTGTATGCTTTTGTCGGCTTTGTAGGCTATGTTGTTTTTGTTCAGCGGTTTGGTAATGCCGAAATAAGTCTTGTTAAGATACAGTTTGCGTGTGCGCAGGGTGTAGGTCTTGAAGTCGAGGATCCATTCGGGGTCGAAGGGTTCGTATTGGAAACGCACTTCGAAATGCAGATGTGGCCCTGTGGAATGTCCAGTGCTTCCGCCAAAGCCAATAATGTCGCCGGCTTTCACCACCTGCATCTGTTTCACGTTCAGTCGCGACAGGTGTCCGTAAACGGTTTCCAGCCCGTTGTAGTGTCTTATTACAACAAGTATGCCGTATCCGCCGAACGATTTTGCTATGCGCACCATACCGGGAAAGATGCTGCGCACGGGGTCGCCGGTGTTCAGGGCTATGTCCACGCCGCGGTGCGGACGGTTCCAGCGGTCGCGCCAGCCGTAGGGCGAGGTTATTACGTTTTTCATCGGGAAACAGAAATCGGCGTAGTCCTTTATCAGTGTTATGCTTATTTCGTCGGGGATGGAGTCCATGGTGATGGAAGGTTTTTTCACGTAGCTGTCGGAGAAAGTGTGGCCGTACCACAGTTTCGACGGCAGGTTGCGTTTGGGGTCTTTCAGCATCACGGGTCCTACGGCTTTGTTTTCACGAACGGCGCGGTCTATTATCGAGTCTTCGAAAACGGCGGTGGTGGAGTCGGTTATGGTGCTGTCCTTTACGGTGTTTGTCGTGGCGTGGTTGTTGGTGCTTTTGGCCTTTTTCGGCTTTGTTTTCTGACAATATGCGCTGGTGCTTGTGGCGTCAATTGCCAGTGTCAGCAGTAGTATTGGAAGTATGTGTGCGCGCATGGTGTTTGTTGGGTGCTTATCTTGTGGTTATGAAAAAATAAACTATCGTAATTGCTAACCCTGTCAATGTGTTGATAAACAGTGGTTTGATATCTCCGTCGTTGTCTTCGATGGTGAAAAACATCACACAGCCGTTGACAAGTATGGCAGCGGTAATTGGTGCCAAGTAGTTGGTTTTGAACATCAATGATGCAAAAAGCAGTGTTGCCGTGAACGAAGTTAGGCACAGCTGCCGCATTTGCAAAAGTTTGCGGTTTTCCAGTATCAGCGCTGCAATAAGTATTGCCAAAGGCATTTGTTGCATTAGCGACAGCGGCTTGAATGCGGTGCTTGCCATAAAGGTGAGCATGGTGAAATAAACGGCAAAGGCTGCCAAAACGAGCAGGTTGCCCGAATAGGAGGTGTTCCGTTTTTGTAGCAGCTTGCTTATCAGGTAAATAAGGGCTGGCATGGCACACAATGTTATGGCAATGCTTTTTACCACATTGACATAAATTGACGGTGGCAGGAGTATGAAATCGCGCGAAACGAGCATGCATGCCACCAGAACGAAGAGCGTTACAAGCGGGTGCGATACGAAAAGTACTATTTTTTTTAGAGTTTTTTTCATTGGTTTAAAGCTCTTTGCGCAGTCGGGCAGTGGGTATTCCTATGGTTTCGCGATATTTGGCCACTGTGCGTCGTGCCAGCGGAAAGCCGTGCTGTTCGAGCATTACGCACAGTTCTTCGTCGGTTAGTGGTTTTTTTTTGTCTTCGTTGTCGATGAGGTTTTTCAGCAGTTCTTTTATGGCCTTTGTTGTGGTGTCGGAGCCGTCGTCTTTTTGTAAGGCGTTGGAAAACAAGTCTTTGAGCAATATTATTCCATGTTCGGTGAGGGCGTATTTCTGGTTTACCACTCGCGATATGGTGGATATGTCGAGGCCGGTGGTTTCGGCAATGTTTTTCTGTAGCATCGGGCGCAGGTCGGCAACATTGCCTGTGATGAGGTACCGTTTTTGATATTTCATTATGGCCGACATCACCAGTTGCAGGGTGTTGTATCGTTGTTCAATGGCCGATATGAACATTTCGGCGTCCTTGGTATTTTTTTTGATAAAGTTCTGAGTTTCGCGGCGTTGTGCGTCCGACTGCCGTTTGGCTTCTTGGCTGAGTCGTTCGATAAAGCTTTCGTCCTTGCGCAGTTTTGGCCTATTGCGTTCGTTGATGGTGAATGACAGGTGTTCGCCTTGTCTTACGATAAAAAAGTCGGGGATTAAGCTCGGTGCCGCCGTTGTGGTACCGTCGCATGGTTTGGGGTTTAGGGTGCGTATCAGGTCTGATGCTGATAGTAGTTCTTCTTCGCTGATGTTCAGCTGTTTGCATATTTTTTCGTAGCGATGGTTGGCAAAGTCGTCGAAATGGTCGTCAATAACGGCAATGGCGTTGGCAAGAGCTGTGTTGTTGTCGGTTTTTCGGTGAAGTTGTAATGACAGGCATTCTTGCAAGTTGCGGGCTCCCACGCCGGCCGGTTCGAAAGTTTGTATTGTGGCAAGCACCTCTTCCACTTCTGTTTCGGAGACTTCGAGGTTGCGGCGTATGGCCAAGTCGTCGGCCACAATGCCGATGTGGCGTGTCATGTAGCCGGCTTCGTCGATATTGCCAATCAGCTCGTTGCCGATGACTTTCTGCCGTTCGGTGAGTGGTGCCATGTTGAGTTGTTCTATCAGCGAGGTCTGGAAAGATGTTTCGTCGGCCTGTTGGAAAGGGGTGTTGTCCGAATTGTCGGAGCGGGTTTGGGCCGAGCGGTAGTCGTCGTAGTCGTATGTGGTGTGTGTGTAGTATTCGTCGTTGGGGTCGAGGGCGTCGGTGGTGTCGTTGTCGGTTTCGGCAGAAGATGCGGATGTGTCTTCTATCACCTCTTCGAGGAAGGGGTTTTCCTCCACCTCTTTGCTGATTTCCTGCTCAAGGTTTTCGGACGAAAGTCCAAGCAGATGTGCTACCAAAATCTGTTGTTTGGTAAGCCGTTGCCGCATTTTCATCTCTTGACTTTGGAAAATCATATCTTTTTCGCTTTTAATTTGTTGCGTTCTTTTATATAAAAAGTGTTGCTTTATGGCTATTGTCGGTCCCAGCGTTGAAATTCGCGTTTGCGCCAATAGCGTATCAGTATAAAGCCGAACAGCATTCCTCCTAAGTGTGCAAAATGTGCCACTCCGTCGGCAGTGCCGAAAATGCCCGAAAGCAGCTCTATGGCTATGTATATCACAACGAACCACTTCGCTTTTATCGGGAGCAGGAAATAGATGTAGATGTACTGGTTGGGGAACATCATGCCGAATGCCAGCAGTATGCCGTATATTGCTCCCGACGCGCCTACGGTAGGTATGTTGGCCGAAGCATGAAGCATTTGGTTGGCCATGTCGATGGATTGGGCTTGAAGAGTCTGGTTGCCGGGACTGAGCCGGAATTGGTTCAAGAAATCGTTGAAAACGCCAATGTTGTAATGTCCTGCAAATTTGCTTTGGAAGAGGTTTACCAAATCGTCGGGGTTGGGATTTTGGGCGTAAACGCTTATGGCCGAGGCTGTTCCGTAGTACGAGAAAGCCGTCACGCAAGTATGTACAATGGCGGCGCCAAGTCCGCAGATGATGTAGAAGATAAGAAAACGCTTGCTACCCCAATAATTTTCAAGGATGTAGCCGAACATCCACAGCGCAAACATGTTGAAAAACAGGTGCTCCACATTGGCGTGCATAAACATGTAGGTGATGTACTGCCAAGGTCTGAACATCTCGCTTTTGAAGAAATATAGGGCAAAAAGCGATTCCAAATCCACGTAACGTCTGAGGGCTATGGTGGCAAAAAATACCAGCACGTTGATTATCAGCAGGTGTTTGACAACTGTCGGAAGGAATCGGAATCCTTGTGGTGAGTATTGGTCCATACGGGTGGGTATTTATTTTAGTTTTTCGGTTAATTCGTTGATATTCAATATATTCATTGTGCGTTTGCCCGATGGCGACTGGTCGGGGACAGAGCATTCGAATAGTTGTTTTATGATATTTTGCATCTCCTCGGGTTGCAGTGTGTGCCCTTCTTTGTTGCTGAGGCGGCGTGCGAGCGACAGGGCTACCGATTGCGGGCGTGTGTACGACTGCTGCAGCAGGTTGCTTTTGTAGTCGCTGATAATCTGTTCGATGGTGTTTTGCACGTTGTCGTCGCCAAGGTCGGCGGGAACGGCGGTTACCACAAAGTTGTTGCGTCCCAGATTGTCTATCAGGAAACCATAATGCCGCACTTCGTTTTCTATTTCCGACAATATTTCGGCGTCGGAGGCCGAAAACGAACAGTTTATCGGGAACATCAGGGTTTGTGCGGCCATTGTCTTTGTGCCGGAGTTCATGTATCTGTCGTAGATGATGCGTTCCGTTGCCCGTTGTTGGTCTATAATCAGCAGTCCGGCTTGTATCTCGCAGGCTATAAAGCGTTTGCCAATCTGAATGGCGTTTTGTACGTTTTGTGTCTGGCTTGGTTGTTGGCTTTCGGTTCCCGATGAGGTTTCGAAAAGTGTGCCGTCAGGAGTATTGTTTTGTGTTTCAATATTTTGTGAAAGCTCTGTCTGCGTGGGTTCGTTGGTTATTTCGAAAAAATGTTGCCAGTCGCCGTTTCGGGGTTTTCTGTGTGCCGTGTTGCCGTGTGAGCCGCCGGTTTTGGTCCGTTCTGCTT
Source organism: uncultured Bacteroidales bacterium (assembly GCA_937915785.1). Taxonomy (GTDB): domain Bacteria; phylum Bacteroidota; class Bacteroidia; order Bacteroidales; family P3; genus UBA1219. The sequence continues at coordinate 7,906 of CALGGY010000170.1, read as the reverse complement.
CGAAAGGGTTGAAATTGGGGTTTATGGTGACGCTTGGCGGTTTGGGAATATAACCGCTGTTGCCCGAAACGGGTATTTCGTCGAGTCCGTCGATGGGGTTGAACTCCATTTCGTGGCCTATGGTGAACTGTCCGAGCGATTTTTTTGCCGCTGCGCGCAGAATGGCGTAGATGGCGTGCTCGTCCAGAAATTTCACTTCGGTTTTGGTGGGGTGTATGTTTATGTCGATGCGCGACGGATCCACCTCCATGTCAATGAAATAGGATGGGTAGTTCTTTTCCGGCAGCATGTCGGCGTAAGCCTTTTCGATGGCGTTGTTGAGGTAGTAGTTTTTTATAAATCGCTTGTTTACAAACAGATACTGCTCGCCGCGTGTTTTTTTTGCAAATTCGGCTTTGCAGATATAGCCTTTCAGCCGCACAATGTCGGTGTTTTCCTCGATGGGGTAGAGGCGTTGGCGGTAGTTGGCGCCAAACAGTGCGGCAATGCGCTGGTGCAGGGTTGAAGGCTCCATTTTGTACAGTAGTTTGCCATTGTTGTAGAAAGCAAATCCCACATGGGTGTTCACCAGTGCCACACGACGGAATTCCTCTTCGATATGCCCCAGCTCCACGGAGTCGCTTTTCAGGAAATTGCGCCGTGCCGGGACGTTGAAAAACAGGTCTTTCGCAGCAATGGATGTGCCGTTTGCCGTTTGGCAGGGCTGCTGTTCTTTCACGTCGGAGCCTTCTATCACCACCATGGTGCCAAGCTCGTTGTCGTGGATCTTGGTTTTCAGCTCCACGCGTGCCACGGCGGCTATCGATGCCAAAGCCTCGCCGCGGAACCCCATGGTGCGTATGGCAAAGAGGTCGTCGGCTTTGCGTATTTTCGATGTGGCGTGGCGTTCGAAACAGAGGCGGGCGTCGGTGTCGGACATGCCGCAGCCGTTGTCTATCACCTGTATCAGCGTGCGTCCACCGTCCTTTATTATCAGTTGTATGTTGGTGGCGCCCGAGTCGAGGGCGTTTTCGAGCAGCTCTTTCACTGCCGAGGCCGGACGTTGAACTACCTCGCCAGCGGCAATCTGGTTGGCTATGGAGTCGGGAAGCAGTTGTATTATGTCGGACATGGTAAGCTTGGAGTTTGGAGTTTTGAGTTTTGAGTTTTGAGTTTTGAGTTTTGAGTTTTGAGTTTGGAGTTTGCGGTTTTGGTTCGCTTTCTGATTAAAAAATGTAAAACAACACGGACTCACTTTTTGTTTCGAGCAAGTCCGTGCTGTTCGGAGCTATACGTTTTTATGTTAAGCGTTTTCGAGTTTGTCGTTGCTGCCCAGCACGTTCACTATTTTGTGCATATACAGTTTTTTCATGCTGTCGCGTGCGGGTGTGAGGTATTTGCGTGGGTCGAACTCGGCGGGTTTCTCGGCCAAAGCTTTGCGTATGGCGGCGGTCATTGCCAAACGGCTGTCGCTGTCGATGTTTATCTTGCACACGGCGCTCTTGGCGGCCTTGCGCAGCTGTTCTTCGGGAATGCCCACGGCGGCTTTCATGTTGCCACCGTATTTGTTGATGGTGTCCACTTCTTCCTGCGGCACCGACGAGGAGCCGTGCAGCACTATGGGGAATCCGGGCAGTTTTTTCTCTATGGCCTCAAGCACGTCGAAAGCCAGCGGCGGGGGCAGCAGACGGCCGGTTTTGGGGTCCACGGTGCACTGTTCGGGGGTGAACTTGTAGGCTCCGTGCGAGGTGCCTATCGAGATGGCCAGCGAGTCGACGCCGGTTTTGGTAACAAAGTCTATAACCTCTTCGGGTTTGGTGTAGTGGCTTTCGGCGGCCGACACATCTTCCTCAACGCCGGCCAGCACGCCAAGCTCGCCTTCCACCGTAACGTCGTACTGATGGGCATAGTCCACCACTTTGCGTGTAAGAGCCACGTTCTCGTCGTAGGGCAGGGCGCTGCCGTCTATCATCACCGACGAAAAGCCCATGTCGATGCACGATTTGCAGAGTTCGAAACTGTCGCCGTGGTCGAGGTGCAGCACTATTTCGGGAGCTTTGCAGCCCAGTTCTTTGGCGTATTCCACAGCGCCTTCGGCCATGTAGCGCAGCAGCGTTTGGTTGGCATAGTTGCGCGCACCCTTCGAAACCTGCAGTATTACAGGCGATTTGGTCTCCACAGCTGCCATTATTATGGACTGCAGCTGTTCCATATTGTTGAAATTGAATGCCGGTATGGCGTATCCGCCGTCAACGGCTTTGGCAAACATCTTGCGGGTGTTTACCAGTCCAAGGTCTTTGTAACTTATCATTGCTAATTGGTTTAAAATCGTGTTATTACTGATTATTTCCGATAATAAATCGTCCTACAAAAGTAGGTTTTTTTTTTCGTTTTTCCAAATTAAATATTTTTTCTTATCTTTGCATTTTGCAAACTATTTGTCTGCAATAATGGTAAAGAATTGTGTAATAAAATGATAAAAAACATATTATGATAGAAAAAATGTTTTTGTCTATATATCATTTTTTTTGCCGTTGCAAATGGCTTATGTGGACATTGCTTATCGGCTCGACAGCTGTATTCGCATTTTTTGGTTTGCAGCTTGATTATGAGGAGGATGTGTCCAAACTGCTGCCGCTCACCGAGGAGGCCAAAAACAGCGACATAGTGTTCGACAATCTCAAGGTTAAGGACAAAATATTTGTGCAGATGGTTCCCCGTTCGGGAAAAACCGCTCCCGAGCAGATGACGGAGGTATGCGACGAGTTCATCGAAAGGCTTTTTGCCAACGACTCGGCCACGCACTATTACGCCAATGCCCTGTACCGCATCGAAGATGACCTGATGCTAAACCTTATAGACTATGCCGTGGCGCATGTGCCAGAGTTCGTGTCCAACGAGCGTTACGCCACTTTCGACTCCATGCTCACCGCCGAAGCCATCAACGCTTCCATGGCCCGCAATGCCGAGGTTTTGGCCAACGACGAAACGGGCAGTGCCGCCAACCTTGTTACCCAAGACCCCGCCGGGTTGCGCTATGCCATACGTCAAGACGGCCGGCAGCTGATAGACGACCTCGGCGGCTATGCCATGATAAACAACCATTTCTTCTGTCCCGACAGCAGCGTGGAGCTGGTTTTCCTCTCGCCCAACGTAAAGTCCTTCGACTCAAAGCATTGCATCGCCATGGTGAATATCCTCGAAGAAAATATCGAGCATTTCGAAACGCTGTACCCCGATGTGGAGATTCTGTTCCACGGGGCCCCGGTGCAGAGCGTATTCAACTCGCGGCAGATGAAAAAGGACCTCGCCCTAACTATCGGCATTTCGCTGCTGCTGATTTCGGTGGTGATAATGATTTGTTTCCGCAACAAGTCAACGCTGCCGTTCCTTTTGTTGCCCGTGCTCTACGGCACCTTGTTCGCTCTTGCGTGCGTGTTTTGGATAAAAGGCCGTATGTCGCTGATGGCCATAGGTATAGGGGCGCTCATTTTGGGTGTGGCACTGAGCTATTGCCTGCATGTGCTTACACATTATAAATATGTGTCGGACCCCGAGCGGGTTATTCGCGAACAGGCGCGCCCCGTGTGTTTGGGATGCCTCACCACCATTGGCGCTTTTGTAGGGCTGATGCTCACCAACAGCGACCTGCTCCGCGATTTCGGCATCTTTGCCTCGCTAACTCTGGTGGGCACCACGTTTTTTGCTTTGGTGTTTCTGCCTCATTTTTTCAAATATGGCAACAATACACGCAACGAAAAGGCTTTCAGTCTGTTGGACAGGATAAACACCTATCCCATTGACCAAAAGCTGTGGCTTATCGTACTGCTTGTGGCGGTTTCGGTTGTTTGTTTCTTCCTTTCGGGAAAAATTACTTTCGACAACGATTTGAAAAATATCGGGTATTTCGAACCCAAAGTGGTGAAATCCAGAAATTTGTACGCCAAGAAAAACAATCCGGGCAAACTGTCGCAATACTATGCCGTGCACGCACCCACACTCGATTCGGCATTGGTGTACAACAAAAAAATTGTCGATGTGCTCGATTCGCTCAAGGAGAACGGCATAATAAACCGCTACTCCAAAATTTCCAAGCTGCTGCTCACCACTGAAGAGCAGACCAACAGTATCGATGTATGGTACAGCTATTGGAACTCCGAAAAAATTGACGACGTCCGCGGCAAGGTAACGTCGGCTGCCCGCAAAAACGGCCTGGATCCCGACAGTTTCGAGCCTTTTTACGATATGCTCACAGATATGTATTACCCCGAGTCGATACTCGAATCGGATGTGATTCCTGAGGAACTGCTGTGCAACTACATGGAGTATGCCGAGGACAGCTCGGTGATATTGTTCACCTCTGTGGTGATGCCTAACGAAAACGTTGATGCCGTGAACCGTGCCGTGGCGGCAAACCGCAACGCCGTGGTCATCGACCCGTTTTTCTACACCGAGGATATGGTCAAGCTCCTGCACCGCGATTTCAACACCGTGCTGCTAATCTCCTCGCTGTTTGTGCTACTGGTGTTGATATTATCGCTAAGGAGTTTGATTTCAGCGCTTATCGCTTTCACACCTATGTTCCTGAGCTGGTACATAGTGCAGGGCGTTATGGTCTTTTTCGGACTGGAGTTCAACCTTATCAACATCATCATCTCGTCGTTTATCTTCGGCGTGGGCGTGGACTACAGCATTTTCATCATGGACGGCTTGATAAGCAAGGAGCGAGGCGAGGACGGCAAGCTGCTAAAATATCACAAAACGGCCATTTTCTTCTCCGCCTTCACACTGATAGTGGTGGTGTGCTCGCTGCTTTTCGCCCAACATCCTGCCATACGCTCGGTGGGCATCAGCACTATCATCGGCATGGTGTCCACCATATTGCTCAGCTACTGCCTGCAACCTGCCCTGTTTCGTCTGGCTTGCCGTAGCAAATGGATACGCAAGAGGATGGTAAGGAGTTAGGAGTTTGCAGTTGGGAGTTTGCAGTTTGGAGTTTGGAGTTTGCAGTTTGGAGTTTGTAGTTAGGAGTTAGGAGTTAGGAGTTAGGAGTTTGCAGTTTGCAGTTTGCAGTTGGGAGTTTGCAGTTTGGAGTTGGGAGTTTGTGGTTTAAAGTTTGATTTAAATAACTTGTATATGAAAGATAGTGTAATAAGAAATAAAAGTAAGGTGTTTGCTTTGGATATCATTGCTTTGTATAAGTCCCTGAGTGAAGAGAAAAGAGAGTTTGTGTTATCGAAACAAATTTTTCGAAGTGGCACCAGTATTGGTGCCAATGTCGCTGAAGCAAGCAACGCACAATCTGATGCTGATTTTCTTGCCAAAATGTATATCGCATTGAAAGAGGCTGGCGAGACACAATATTGGCTTGAATTATTGTTTGAATCTGATTATATCGACAAAGCTCGATTTGACCAGTTGAAAGGTGAATGTTACGAGCTTGTGAAACTTCTGACATCCACTACAAAAACGTTGAAAGAACGGATGTCAATGACAAAAAAAAAACTGCAAACTCAAAACTCAAAACTGTATGAATATAGGTGACAAATGCCCCGAAGTGTTGGGCCTTGATGAAAATGGCAACGAACTGCGTATCAGTCAGTACCGTGGCCGTAAGGTTGTAATCTACGTCTATCCAAAGGACAGTACCCCGGGCTGCACTGCCGAGGCCTGCTCGTTGCGCGACGGCATGGAGGAACTCCGCGCACGTGGCTACGAGGTGATAGGCGTGAGCAAGGACTCCGCCAAGTCGCACCTCAATTTCATAGCCAAGCAGAACCTCAATTTCCACCTTATTGCCGACACCGAGCTCACGTTGATAAAACAGCTCGGCGCATGGGGAGAGAAAAAAATGTACGGAAAAACCACCACGGGCGTTATCCGAACCACCTACCTGATAGACGAAAACGGAATGGTGGAGCAGGTGATTGCCAAAGTGGACACCAAAAACGCCGCACAGCAAATACTCAATGTTTACAAAGACTGAATGTTGCAGAAAAAAAAAGCCTGTCATACTGTCATACCGATAGGCGTTTTTTTAATGAGGCAAATTGCTCGCCATTCCAAAATAGTCATCGACACTGATAATATCCTTGATTTTGCAGCCTTTTAAAAAACAATTCCTATTGATATGGAAAACACGCTGTGGCGCGATTTGTAGCTCTCCCACAGCACTTTGTCGCCTTCGTCGCTCTCGTAGTACCAGTGGTTGAAATCATTGCTGAGATCTATGGCGTAGCGCAAGCCCACGTTGAAACCGCCTTCGAAAGTGTATCGTATTCCCGCCGCTGCGCCGAAGGTAACGCGGTTCCACACTTTGTATTCTTTTACGTTGATGTTGTCCGAAATCTCCATTTCAAGGTCGCTGAAATGATAAACGGTGTCGAAAACCATTTCTTCGCCACCAATGGACTGGTCTATGTGGTGTTTGTGGCGTCCGCCGAAACAGATGCTCACTTGTGGTCCCGCTTCTATGGCAAAGCCGCCAAAATGGTAGCGGAACAGCACGGGTATGTTCAGGTGGAACGTCTGCACTGTGGCGCGCTGTTTGGTGGGCACCACGCCCGGGTGGTCGTAGCGGTCGCGCCATGTGCGGCGGCAGCCCTGCATGGCAAAAAGCGCCTCGATGCCGGCGCTCATCCGCTCGTTGAAAAAATATTCGGCGCTGACGCCGGCACTGAATCCAAAAATGGAACTGGGGGTGAGGGCGTGGTTGGTGTCCTGAGCCAAAAACATGTTGTTCAGCGAGCCGCCCCCTTTCACACCTACCCGCATTTGGGCCGAAAGCTGTGTAGCTGTGGCAAGCAGCAATGCCACAACAAACGTTGTTTTTTTCAACAGACGGCTAATCATTTTTTTCGTTTTTTACATAGACACTTTACATGCCCTATTGTAACAAAAAAAATCCCGCCACAGCGGGCGGGACTTTCAAGTTTTGAAAATGTGTTTCTAAGTGTTAGAATTTGTATCCAACGCTAACGGAGATAACGCCGTTTCTGGATTTGATGGCTTCGTTTTTGTAATTGCTTCCGTCAATTGCCACTTTGTTGAACAAGTCGGTGAAATCGTGGGTGTAGCGAGCGCCGAAGAACAGGCCGTTGGGCAGGTTGTAGCTCAGTCCGATGGCACCGCCAACGCTGAAACGGTTGTAGAATTTGTAGTCGGAGAAAAATTTGCGAACATCTTCTTCCGCATCGCTGAAAGATGTTGTTGATTCATTTTCGTTGTCGCCAATTTCAGAAGTGTATTTGTATTTACCGCCAAGGCAGAAGCCGAACTGAGGGCCGAGTTCCACAGCAAAACCGCCAAAATAGAAGCGGAACAGTATGGGCAGGTTGATGTTGTGTGTGGTAATGGCGCTCTTTGTCGACCATTTAACGCCCCGCTCCTCACCTTCGTGTTTTTCCTGTGCGCCCTGCATGGAGTATAGCAACTCGGCTCCGATGCTCATGTTGTCGTTGAGGAAATACTCACCCATGATACCGGCGTTGAAACCAGGTTTCATAGTGGTTGTTGTGGTGTCCTCCATATAGATGTTGCTGAGGTTACCGCTGGCTTTAACACCGAATTTGAACTGAGCCATAAGGCTGGAACTTGTGGCAAATACCATTACAGCTGCCACTGCCATGATTTTAAATGCTTTTTTCATTTCTCAAATGTTTTTTTGTTTGTACTTAATTGTCTGTGTTTTTGTTGTTTATATGCAAAAGCCTTTCGGCAAATGCAATGCAAAATTACAAAAAAAAATGTTCGGTGCAGTTTTTTTTGTTTTTTTTACAATAAAAGTGATGGTGTGCTTTTCAACGATTTGTTTTGTAGGGATTTAAGTGATAACGGTCGGTCAAATGTTAATATTATAAAGCGTATGGTTATCCTAAATTCCGCAAGTTAAAAAAAATGAACATGCTGGCAGAAAAACAGTGGAGAA
>CALGGY010000169.1 GCA_937915785.1 uncultured Bacteroidales bacterium | reverse complement strand
AGTCTCGTAGCTCAGTTGGTTAGAGCGCCACACTGATAATGTGGAGGTCCGCAGTTCAACTCTGCGCGGGACTACGAAGGCCTAAAGCCCTATAAAATGCTAAGTCCAAAAAAGAAAAAAAAAAATAAGCGATAATGCAAAAGAAAAAATAAAAAGACAAAAGCATAATAAAGAAGGGGGATTAGCTCAGTTGGCTAGAGCGACTGCCTTGCAAGCAGTAGGTCAACGGTTCGACTCCGTTATTCTCCACGAAAGCGAGACGAAAGTTAAGCAAAAGATCTTTGACATAATGTAAAGAGCAGAAACGTCAGGAAATGGAAAAAATCCATACTGACAAAACAATTAGAAAAAAACTAATTGAAAAGTCACCGTATAAGTCAAAAAAAGACAAAACGGATGATAAAAGAAAGTGAAAAAAGGGCGAATGGTGGATGCCTTGGCTTCAGGAAGCGAAGAAAGACGTGATAAGCTGCGAAAAGTTCTGGGGATCGGCAAATACGACATGATCCAGAAATATCTGAATGGGGTAACCCGTCTATAAAAGACACCTCGCAAGAGGAGCGCACCCGGTGAACTGAAACATCTTATTAGCCGGAGGAAGAGAAAACAAAAGTGAATCCCTTAGTAGCGGCGAGCGAAGCGGGACAAGCCCAAACCATTAGGGTTGAGGCTCTAATGGGGTTTAGGACTGCCAAAGAATCTGACACTTATAGTGGAACACCAAATGGAAAGTTGGGACGATAAGGGTGATAGTCCCGTACACGGCATGAGTTAAGATAGGGCAGTATCCAGAGTAGCGCGGGACACGAGAAATCCTGTGTGAATATGCCAGGACCATCTGGTAAGGCTAAATATTACCTGAAGACCGATAGTGAACAAGTACCGTGAGGGAAAGGTGAAAAGAACCCCGAATAGGGGAGTGAAATAGAACCTGAAACCATTCGCCTACAAGCGGTGGGAGCAGTTACGTACTGTGACCACGTGCCTTTTGCATAATGAGCCTACGAGTTGCTCCGTACCAGCGAGGTTAATCTACCAAGTAGAGGAGCCGGAGCGAAAGCGAGTCTAACAGGGCGCAGTTAGTTGGTACGGGCAGACGCGAAACTTTGTGATCTACCCCAGGTCAGGTTGAAGTGTCCGTAACAGGATATGGAGGACCGAACTCATAACCGTTGAAAAGGTTTAGGATGAACTTGGGGTAGGGGTGAAAGGCTAATCAAACTGAGAGATAGCTCGTACTCCCCGAAATGCCTTTAGGGGCAGCGTTTCAATAGTGTTTCGGAGGTAAAGCCACTGATTGGGCGCGAGGGCTTCACCGCCTATCAAACCCGGACAAACTAAGAATGCCGGAACATGATTTGGAGCAGAGAGGCTGCGGGTGCTAAGGTCCGTAGCCGAGAGGGAAATAACCCAGAGCATCTGTTAAGGCCCCCAAATGCATGCTAAGTTGAACTAACGATGTCAGACTGCTAAGACAGCTAGGATGTTGGCTTGGAAGCAGCCATTCATTCAAAGAGTGCGTAACAGCTCACTAGTCGAGCGGTTTGGCGTGGATAATAAGCGGGCATAAAGCATGCTGCCGAAACAGTGCCAAGTATAAAAAATATTTGGGTAGGGGAGCATTCTAATTGCGGAGAAGGAGATTTGTGAGAATTTTTGGAGCGGTTAGAAAAGCAAATGTAGGCATAAGTAACGATAATGGAAGTGAGAAACTTCCACTCCGAAAGACCAAGGGTTCCTGATCAACGTTAATCGGATCAGGGTAAGTCGGGGCCTAAGAACAACCCGAAAGGGGGCATCGAAAGGATAACCGGTTAATATTCCGGTACATTAATTTACTGCGAAGGAGAGACGAAAAAGTGACAGCCAGGCGCTCCATACGACAGGACGCTTAAGGGCGTAGATAAACGATTAGTAGGCAAATCCGCTAAAAGTGTTGAACCTAAAAGTAGTTTGAGACTTCGGTTTCAAAGACTGGTGTAATCAAGTTTCCAAGAAAAACTTCTAAGCTTCAGGTAAATAAATCCCGTACCGCAAACCGACACAGGTGGTCTGGTAGAGAATACCAAGGAGCTCGAGTGACCCGCGGCTAAGGAACTCGGCAAAATGACCCTGTAACTTCGGGAGAAAGGGAGCCCGCAGTAATGCGGGCCGCAGAGAAATGGCCCAGGCGACTGTTTAACAAAAACACAAGGCTATGCGAAACCGAAAGGTTAAGTATATGGCCTGACACCTGCCCGGTGCTGGAAGGTTAAGAGGGGATGTCAAGAGAAATCTGTAGCATTGAATCGAAGCCCCAGTAAACGGCGGCCGTAACTATAACGGTCCTAAGGTAGCGAAATTCCTTGTCGGGTAAGTTCCGACCTGCACGAATGGTGTAACGATCCGGGCGCTGTCTCAGCCGCGAGCTCGGTGAAATTGTAGTATCGGTGAAGATGCCGATTACCCGCATCGGGACGGAAAGACCCCATGAACCTTTACTATAGCTTAATACTGGTTTTGGGCATGCGATGTGTAGGATAGCCGGGAGATAAAGAAGCAGTTTCGTTAGGGATTGTGGAATCGACGTTGAAATACCGGCCTTTGCCTGTTCGGAATCTAACCCGTTATAAATGGGGACAGTGTTTGGTGGGTAGTTTGACTGGGGTGGTCGCCTCCAAAAGCGTAACGGAGGCTTTCAAAGGTGCGCTCCGCACGATTGGTAACCGTGCAAAGAGCATATTGGTAAAAGCGCGCTTGACTGCGAGACATACAAGTCGAACAGGAACGAAAGTTGGACAAAGTGATCCGGCGGTACCGTATGGAAGGGCCGTCGCTCAAAGGATAAAAGGTACTCCGGGGATAACAGGCTGATCGCCGCCAAGAGCTCATATCGACGCGGCGGTTTGGCACCTCGATGTCGGCTCGTCATATCCTGGGGCTGGAGAAGGTTCCAAGGGTTCGGCTGTTCGCCGATTAAAATGGCACGCGAGCTGGGTTCAAAACGTCGTGAGACAGTTTGGTCCCTATCTGGTGCGGGCGTAGGAAGATTGCTGGGAGCCGGTCTTAGTACGAGAGGACCGGACTGGACGAACCTCCGGTGAATCTGTTGTGGTGTCAGCTGCATTGCAGAGTGGCCGTGTTCGGAAGGGATAAGCGCTGAAAGCATCTAAGCGCGAAGCCCGCCCAAAGATGAGTCTTCCCAAGAGGGTCGCCGCAGAATACGGCGTTGATAGGCTGTAGGTGTAAATCCGGCAACGGGTAAGCCGAGCAGTACTAATAGCCCGAAAGAACTTTCTGAGGTATGAAAAAATTTTCTTGACGTTTTTGCTTTTTCGTTATGTTTTTTTCAAAAAAAAGCATTAAAAAATAGAAAGCATAAAATAAAAAAATGCAAAAATTTGAAAAAAAGATATTCAGGCGATGATAGCGGCGAGGTTTCACCTCTTCCCATCCCGAACAGAGAAGTTAAGCTCGCTTGCGCCGATGGTACTGCGACACGAAGCGGGAGAGCAGGTAATCGCCTAATTTTTAAGTCCGATAAGTTATTAACTTTTCGGACTTTTTTTATATGTGTGTTTGCTACTTTCAAAATGTAAGTATACTTTCTTTAAAGTAAATTGTTGTTTAGTGATTGTAACCTAATTTTTTTCAAAAAATATCTAATCTTGACAAAAGTAATTCAAGTTTTGTCTAACAATAGTTTGAACAAGCTATAAATATCAAAAGTTATTCGAGAAAATATCGTGAAAATCTGATTGTTATTATATTTAAAAATTTGATCTATTAGAATTTTTTTATTCGTATTTTATATTATAATCCCTATGTTTAGCGAATATCCGTAATGTAGTTTGTTTTTAGGCTTATGGTGTGCTGCAAATCTGTATATTTCTGAAGATAATTTTATTGAAAGTTTTTGTCTTTTTAGTGTGGAAGTTTCTAATCCTATTGACGGTGAAAAAACGGTACGTCCTTCTTTGTCTTTTTGTGTTGCAAATTGAAATCCATATCCAGTTTCTATAAATGGTCGAAATGTGTTTAGATTTGTAAATCTGTATTTTATGTGTGGTGATAATTCTATTAAGTTTGAAGGTTTGGTAAAAACTAATCCTGTTTGTAGTCCACTTGACCAATGGTTTTCAAAATTGTAAAAACTTGTATAGCATATTTGATAATCAATTATGCTTTGTCTTGATACTATTCCTGCTTCAAGGCGGTGAGAAAACCAACCGTCATCACATTGTGCTGATAGTATAAAACTATGGCTAACCAGGATTGGTATAATTAAAATTTTTTTTATTCGCATTGGAAATATTTGTATTCAAATTTTTTTATTGTTGCAAAATCTTCTTCTGTGATTGGGTTCTTGTCTTCGTCGAATGTTGTTATTATTCTGCCTAAAATTTGACCTGATGTTGTTGAAGTTGTTTGTATTACGGTTAATTCGTCATCGTTATATACTGTTTCTGTTTTTGCTCGTGAACCTATGGTTCTTAATGTTTCTCGTTTTTTTTCATCGTAGCTGTATGTTGAAAAATCAATTATTTCGTTTTTGGAGTTGAAAATTTTTACGTTGCTTATTAACCCCGTTGGTGTATATAAAAAAATACGATGGTTTGTTTCGTTGTTTGATTGGTCGTAATCGTATCGTTTGGATATTTTTTTGTTTGTATATTCTGCTTTTTGATGTAGTATAATGTTTTTTTCATTATCGATTATTATTTTTTCGATAATGTTTTCTTCGTTGTCTGTTATTAAAATTTCTTGTTCTTCTTGTTCTCCATCTTCGTCAACTGTGGTTATAATGGTTTTATGATCTTGGTATTCGTATGTTTTTGTTGATACAGAGCCGTCAGCATACGATATTACTTCAGAATTAATTTTACCTTCTTCAAAATATTTAAAGTCGTGTGTTTCAGATAGTTCTCCAACTGTAAATATTTCCATTTTTACTTTTTGATTGTTGTCGTTGTAATACGAAACTGTTTTTGCGTTTTCTGTACCATCATAATCTTTGTCAGATGCTATTATTTCGTTGCCGTTTATGTCAAATTCGGAGTAAGCTGCGGTATGTTCTATTCCTGTATTTTTTGTCAAAATTTTTGTTGTTACTGATTTTATTTTTTTCATAATCAATATGTTATTAAAAATCCGTTATTGTCAAACTTTATTTTTTCTCCTTGTGGAACAATTTTTTCTGTTCCATCTTTAAGTGCAAAGGTAGTTTTTTTTGCCAAAACTCCTTGAATAACATTGCCGTCTTGAGAGAATTTTATGATTTCTCCGCCCATAAAATTAACTGTTTCTGTTTGTGATATTTTTAGTTTTACATTGTAATTGGGGGTAGCTTGCATTATTTTTCCATTTGGATAATACTTTATGATGGTTCGTTCTTTTATTGTAAATTCTTGATTTTCAACTATTATTGGAAACGGTATTTCTATTGTACCTGCTGATATTTTGCCATAATCATCCCACTCTACTATATATCCTCCTGCGAATGTATAAAATTTTCCATCGCATGCTTGACCTATGAAGTCTAATACTGAAACTCCTTGGATTACTCTTCCGTTTTTATTGAACGTTATTGGGTGTTTTCGCGAAAAAAAAATTAAAGGTCCAGTTGTCCAAATGTCGGTGTCGTATGCAAGTGTTCCTCTGATTACTTGTCCATCTTGTTTTTTTGTAATTGTTGTTCCTCCTTTAAATGTTAATTCGCCAATTTGGGTTGATATTATGGTGTCGGCATATAAGGTGTCTATTACATCGGCTCTTGTAGAAAATGTCGATATAAGAATGTAACAAAATATGATAATTAGTTTTTTCATAAATCAACTCGAAAGATAAATTTTTTTTATGGATTGTCAATTTTATTGTAAAAAAAATTATTGAGTAAAATAAAAGTTAATTTTAGTTTGGTTTGGAATTATGATGTGAAAATAATTATTATTTTTGTAGCAAATTTTATTAAAATGGCTTTTAAATCTGGATTTGTAAACATAGTAGGCAATCCCAATGTGGGCAAATCTACTTTGATGAATATTTTGGTTGGTGAACGATTGTCGATTATAACTTCTAAAAGTCAAACCACACGTCATAGAATTATGGGTGTTGTAACCACCGATGATTACCAAATTGTATATTCTGATACGCCTGGTGTGTTGAAACCGGTGTATAAGTTACAGGAAAGTATGTTGAAATATAGCGAGTCGGCATTAGAAGATGCTGATATTATTTTGTATATTACCGACGTGTTGGAAACAAAGACCAAAAATAAATTTTTTATTGATATGGTCAACAAATTGGCGGTGCCGATTATTATTTTGCTTAATAAAATAGATCTTGCCGACCAAACGACTGTTGAAACAATTATGTCGGAATGGAAAAGTCTTATTCCAACCGCTGAAGTACATGCTGTGTCGGCCTTACATAAATTTAATACCGAAAACATTTTGAATCGTATTGTTGAATTATTACCTGAAAATCCTCCTTATTTTGAAAAAGATAGGCTTACAGATAAGTCCGAGAGATTTTTTGTGTCTGAAATTGTGCGTGAAAAAATTCTTACCAATTATAGTAAGGAAATTCCTTATAGTGTACAAGTTGAAGTGGAGTCTTTTAAGGAAGAAGATGATATAATTCGCATTGGTACAGTTATTTATGTTATACGTGAATCGCAAAAAGGTATTCTTATTGGTAAGGGGGGAACGGCTCTTAAACGTGTTGGTAGTGAAGCAAGAAAAGAATTGGAAGCTTTTTTTGGAAAAAAAATATATTTAGAGATGTTTGTTAAAGTTTCGAAAGATTGGCGCAACAACGAAAATAGACTTAAAAATTTTGGTTATGATTTATAAAAATAGATTGTCCAAAAAGTTAATTTATATTTGTCTGTGATTTTGTAAGACAAAGAATTTAAATTTTTCTTTTTGGACAGCCTTTTTATTGTGCTAAAAGTTTTTCTATGTAGGTGTCTATTTCTGCGGTGTTGGCTGTTGGTTCAAATCTTGCAACTACGTTACCGTTTTTGTCGATTAGAAATTTTGTAAAATTCCATTTTATGTCAGGATTTTTGTCGTAATTGGGATCTGCTTTTGAAAGCATTTCTATGAGTATCTTACCTATTTTGTGTTCTGGGTCAAAACCTTTAAATCCTTGTTGCTCTTTAAGATAAACAAAAAGTTTATCTGCATTTGGTCCATTAACTTCCACTTTTTTAAATTGTGGAAATTTTGTTTTGTAATTTAATTGGCAGAATTGTGTTATTTCTTCATCACTTTCTGGTGCTTGATTGCCAAATTGATTGCATGGAAAGTCTAAGATGTTGAATCCACGAGCCGTATATTTTTCGTATAAGGCTTCTATTTCTTCGTATTGTGGCGTAAAACCACAACGTGTGGCAGTGTTTACAATCAACAAAACTTGTCCTTTGTAGTCGGAAAGGCTTACTGTATTGCCTTTTTTATCCAAAATGTTAAAAGCATAAATATTGCTCATATTATTAGATTTTTGATTGCAGCCTAAACTGCAAATTGTTAATATTAGTACAATAAAACAAAAGTGTAATTCTTTATTTTTCATGTTGGCAATTTAATAAGATTTTTTTTAGGAACAAATTTTTTGAAAATACTTTTATGATTTTTATCAAGAAGGATTTATTTGAGAATGTTGATAAAAAAAACCAGTTGAAAAAATAAATTTCAACTGGTGTAAAAATTAAACCTTTATATAATTTGGTAAATTTATTATTTATAGTGGATATTCATCAAAAGCGTAAAGTATTGTAGATAAATATCTTTCACCAGTGTCTGGTAATAATGCAACAATATTTTTGCCTTTGTTTTCAGGTCTTTTTGCAAGTTGTGTGGCTGCATAAACGGCTGCACCTGATGAAATACCTACCAAAAGTCCTTCTGATTTTGATAATTGGCGACTTGTACGTACTGCTTCATCGCTTGGTACAGCAATTATTTCGTCAATTATTTCGCTGTTATATGTTTTGGGTATAAAACCTGCACCAATGCCTTGTATTTTATGTGCACCAGGTTTGCCACCTTCCAAAACTGGAGATTCCTTGGGTTCAACAGCAACAATTTTTACGTTAGGATTGTGTGCTTTTAGCGTTTTGCCTACACCGCTTACTGTACCTCCTGTACCAACACCAGAAACAAAAATGTCGACCTTTCCGTCGGTATCGCGCCAAATTTCTTCTCCAGTTGTGGTTGTGTGAATGGCTGGGTTGGCAGGATTTTCGAACTGTTGAAGTATTACTGCACCAGGGATTGAATCTCTTAGTTCTTGTGCTTTACGTATAGCACCTGGCATTCCGTCTTTGCCAGGAGTAAGTTCAAGGTGCGCTCCGAGTGCTTTTAAAAGGCTTTTACGCTCGTTGCTCATGGTTTCGGGCATGGTTAGGATAAGTTTATAACCTTTGGTTGCGGCAACAAATGCAAGACCTACGCCAGTGTTGCCACTTGTTGGTTCTATAATGGTAGAACCACTTTTAAGAATTCCATTTTTTTCTGCTTCGGTTATCATTGCAAATGCTACACGGTCTTTTACGCTACCAGCAGGATTGAAATATTCAAGTTTTGCGATAATTGTAGCGTCAAGTTTTTGAGCCAAATTGTAGTTGCTAAGTTGCAATAACGGTGTGTTACCGATTAAATCTGTTAGTTGTTTTGCAATTTTTGACATGATGTTATTATTTTTAGTTTTTTATTTTCTTATTTTTTACATTGCAAAGATAGTATAAAAAAATACCTTGGACAATACCCTATAAATGGTATATTATTTTTTTTTGGTTAATAGGTTGATTTATTTTACTTTTGAACAAAGGTATTTTAGTTAATATGTATAATATTATATCGTGTCAAAAAGAAAATTCGTTTTCTCGTTTGAAAAATATTTTACAGCAAGGTGGAATTAATGCTGTTAATTTACCAATTGTAGAAACAAAAACAATTATTGTAACGCGACAAGAGATTGAAAAATTTAAAAATTTTAAGGAACACTTTGATTTTTTAGTTTTTCTTTCACCGCAAGGTGTTGATTCACTTTTTGATAATATAAAATTTTATGGTGTAAAATTAAAATTATCGGGTGTAAGGATTATTTCTGTTGGAAAAAAAACAACTTCTTCTTTATCTAAATATGGAATTTTGCCAGATATTGAAAATCCTTATACTACAGCCAGCGAATTATACAAATATCTTATTGAAAATAAGATTGTTGATTATAAAAAAATCTATTTTGCAGTTGGCAATAATTTCGATTCTTCTGTTTTTGGTAAGTTTGAAAAATCAATTTGTTTTTATTCATTTTTTTATAGTAACGAAAAACGTAAAAATTTTGATAT
>CALGGY010000168.1 GCA_937915785.1 uncultured Bacteroidales bacterium | reverse complement strand
GTGCCTCGGTAAAGGTGAAGGCCTGCTCGGTCTGCACGTCCAGTGCCAGGGTGTCCACTTCTTCCTGGGCTTGAACGGTGGCAGAAGCACAAAGTGCCATCACCGCAAAAAAGATTTTTTTGTCCATATAGAGTCGGTTTTTAGTTGCTATTGGTCTTATCTGCTGCAAAGATAACACAAATAATTTGAAATACAAAAAAACTCAGCAGGAATTTTCCTCCCTACTGGGTTTTATATATGAGCAGAACAATGGTGCTACTGGTGCTACTGGTGCAGCTAACACGTTGTGGAATAGGAAGTTCTGATGCTTGTTGTGAGCTCTTATCCCACTACTGGTAGCACTACCGATGGTGCACCAGCAAGTGCCACTATTTTTTCAAAACTCGTTCGCGTTTTCCAAAAACTCGTTCGCGTTTTTCAAAAACTCGTTCGCGTTTTTCAAAAAAGCGTTCGCATTTTTTCAAACGCGAACGCTTTTCTCTCGGTAGCATCAGTAGCTCCATTGTTTTGCATTTTGCATTTACTGCTAACGGCGACCTCCGAAGCTTCCGTGGCTGTTGCTACCTCCACTGGAGCGAGTGCTTCCGCCAGAACGGCTGCCGCCGCCTCCGAAGCTACCGCCGCTGCGGGTTGTGCCGCCACTCAGGTTGCTGCCCCCGCTGCGGTTGCTGCCTCCGCCGATGGTGCTGCCCCCGCTGGTGTTGCCTCCCTGACGGAATCCACCTACGCTGTTTCCTGTGGTGCGGCTTCCGCCGAAGCTACCGTGGTTATTTTCGCGCACATTATTATTAATGCCCGTGTTGCCTTGCTGGGGCTGGCCTCCGCCAATGGTCCTCCTGTTGCCAAAGTCGGTATTGCCGCCATTGACATTGCCGTTACCGTTGCGGCCACTGCCAAAGCCTCCCTGCGGACGCCCGTTGTTGCCGCCGCCGTTTCGCGAACCGCCGATGCTATACCCGCCACCGCGGTTGTCGCCATTTCTGCCACCCGTGATGTGCGTAGAGCTTTGGTGGCCGCCACGGTTGCCGTGATAGTCGCCACGGTCCCATCCGCTGCGCATGCCGAAGTGCTGGTCGCGTCCGGGATTGCCAGGACGGTAGAAGTCACGGCGTCCTTCGTAGAAGCTGCGCCCGTTGTTCATCCGCCAGCTGTGGCCTCCACGATAGGTGACGAAGAAGTGGGGACGGCCAAAGTAGAAATAGTCGCGGTGTGGGTAGCGGGCATAGATGCCGAAGTGCCAGTAGCCTGCATCCCAGAAGAGCGGGCGGTAGAAATAGGTGGCTGCACGGAACATGTCCCACTGCCAGGAGAACAGAATATAGCTGAGGTCCAGGTTGCGGCGCTCCCAGTAGGGGCCGAACACATCATACTGGCTGGTGACGCCCATGAGGTAGTCGAGATTTATTTCGTAGGCTGCCTCGTACTGAGCATCGCTCAGGTTCAGCTCGTAGGCCATCTTGTCGGTGAGGAAGAGGGCCTCGTTGCGTGCCTGTTCGTAGGACATTGCATTTGCCTGTACTGCTATCGTCAGCATGGCAATCAGGGTAAACATCATCTTCTTCATAGTCGTATGCTTTTAAAGGGTTAGACTTGTTGTTTTTTTGTTTCTGCTGCAAAATAACTGCTATTTTCTGACTCCTGCAAAGGATTTTCCCTAATTTGGCGGGGGAAAATCCCTATAGATGCAAAAAACGCTCCCTTCGGGGGAGCGTCTAAGTGGATTAAGGCTTGTCTGTGTCTGTCTTTTCCTTGTCAAGTACGCTGTAAATATGAGCGGAAGGCAACTTTCTTGAAAATAATCTGTTTTTTTCTTAAAAAAATTGTGTAATTCGATAATTATTCGTAATTTTGCACACAACTCAGGAAGCCCGGTGGGGCTAGTGGGTTGACATTATGGTAACAGGACGTTTACGAACGTAGTTTTCTATCGTCAGATCTCTCAAATCAAGCACAGGAAGACACGCAGCCGGAACGTCCGCGACGGATGTATTGTACACATCTACAATATATCTCGGCGTGGGCTGACTTGAGTTGCTTATCCTTGTGCAAGGCAATGCGAGAGCCAGACGGTGGGATAAGTGAGGAAAATCATTGTTCCACGTCTTTATTTTAACAACAATCATATTCAAAAACGCAACACAATGAAAACGAAATGCAACAACATGGGACATCTGGCTATTGTGGCCGTGTCTGGTCTGGCGCTCTCTTGTGGCTTCAGCAGCTGTAGCAGCGACAAGGCATCGTCGTTCGATCCGTCGGAAGTGGCTGAACTGTTAGCCCAAAAGACGCATCAGGACTTTGAGTCAGCCTTCGTGGCAGAGTTTGGTGCACCTGCCCCCAACCAGGACTGGGGCTTCGGCAGTGCCGAAGCGTCTGTCCGCACCCGTGCAGGGGAGACGAGCGAGTACCGCGAACGTACCGATGAGGAAATTCTGGAGTTGACAACATCGAAAATCTATGCTTTCAGCGAAGATACGAAGCGTATCTACTTGCAGCAGCTGGGTGAGAAGGTGACAGCCCTCTCCGTAGAGCAGCTTAAGGCTTTCGGCTTCAAGCGCATCATTTGTGAGGACCTGGCCATCGAGTCGGGCGACTTTGATTACAACGACGCCGTGTTCGACGCCAAACGTATTGTCGATGCCGACGAGGAAGGCGATGCAGTTTTCTATGTCATCCTCCGTGCTACGGGTGCCCACATGACCATCCATGTGGGTGACAGCCCCGAGAAGGGAGCCTTTGAGGTGCACGAGCTCTTTGGCGTGCCCACAAAGCAGTTCGTCAATACGCAGAACAAGGATCGCGCCAAAGTGGCAGGTGCTTACTGGGACAAGGATCATGAGCCTGTCTTCACAATGGTAAAGGTTACTCCGAAGAATGGCAAGGTGCCTTCGCTCATCGACCTGAATGTGTATGCCGACGAGAACCCGCTGCCGCTGACGGCAGAGAAAGGCCAGCCCGCTGAGAAGCTTTGCGTTGACGTGGACTTCAGTTGGGTTACGGAGAAGATGAAGATGCGTGTGTGGTACCCCGACTTCGAACATTATGTCACTGGCGACGAGGTGCTGGAGCACTCATGGTGGTACACCACCTATTGGGCCGGCAAAGAGCCGAACATCAACGAGCTGACGGGTATCCCCGACGACTCAGAGGCCGACCCCAATCCTTCAATCTCCAATCCCACGACCTACGTGCCCAACGTGCAGGCCAATATTACGAGCATCAACGATGTTCCCGTCGGCCGCCTGGTGATGACCGGCGTACGCCTGTCGAACAACGACGACTTTATTAAGCTCATCGGAACGGCCAAGGATGGCCAGAACGTATGGGTGGAGGTCGACGGCAAGGCTAAGGGCATCAAAGTCTACAACAATTCGGAGAGCGATCAGGACGTCACCATCAAAACTGACGTGGTGTTCACTGTCGACAACTCTGGCAGTATGTCCGAAGAGGCCAATGCCATTGCACGCGACATCATCGACTGGGCTGACGAGCTGGCCAAGAACGGCCTGGATGCCAGATTTGGTGTCGTAGGCTACGAAGGCCCCATCACCGGTGCCCTGAACCTGACTGACGTCAATACGTTGAGCAGCTATCTGAACCGCACTACCGGTGTAAGGCGCACCATGGGTTACGCCGACAGCAACTTGCAGTCGAAAGCCAGCAGCTATGCGCGCTGCGGCGGCGAATGAGAACGGCGCTATGACCGGCTTTATGGGAATGGGTATGGCAATGAATGCCGCCGGCGGTATGAACACCCAAAATCTTTATGCTATGGGTGCAAACCAGCCAAAAGCCCCGACTGAAGGCGGTTGGGTGTGCGAATGCGGAACCGAGAATACCGGCAAATTCTGCCAAAACTGCGGCAAACCGAAAAATACCGGTTGGGTTTGCGAGTGCGGTGCGGAAAACACCGGCAACTTCTGCCAGAACTGCGGTAAACCGAAGCCGTAAGCAAACAATATTAAAAAGCCGCAAGGGTTTCCTTGCGGCTTTATTCTTAAAAGTAAAAACCCCGTGGTTTTCCACGGGGCTTTTGATTATTCAACCGTTACGGATTTTGCAAGGTTTCTCGGTTTATCAATATCAAGGCCTTTATATTCCGCAACATAGTAGGCATAAAGCTGGAACGGAATTATTTCCACTGCGGCACGAAGAAGCTTATGAACCTTGGGGATATAAATAACCTCTTCGGCTTCGGCTTCAATAGCGGTGTCGCCTTCGTTTGCACAGGCAACAACATAAGCGCCGCGAGCCCTTACCTCTTTAACATTGCTGAGCATCTTATCAAACAGGTCTTCCTGAGCCACAAGGGCGATAACGGTTCTGCCCTCTTCAATAAGAGAGATGGTGCCATGTTTAAGCTCGCCTGCGGCATAAGCCTCGGAATGGATATAAGATATTTCTTTAAGCTTAAGCGAAGCTTCAAGCGCTACCGCATAGTCAATATTTCTGCCGATAAAGAAGAGCGACTGTGAATCAACGCAGTGTTTCGCCATTTTCTTTATCTTTTCCTTGCTGTCAAGCACACGGTCAATGGCGTTCGGCAAATTATGCAGGCTCTCTGTAATTTCCGCTAAAGTTTCCTTACTCTGGGTTCCAAGCTGTTCCGCCGCCCAGATTGCAAAAAGATAAAGAACGGAAAGCTGGGTTGTGTATCCCTTTGTGGTAGCAACGGCAATTTCCGGACCTGCCCAGGTATAGATAACATCATCCGATGCCTTAGCTATTGAAGAACCTACAACATTAACGATGGAAAGCACGCGCGAGCCTCTTGCCTTTGCTTCCTTCAAAGCGGCAAGGGTATCGGCGGTTTCACCCGACTGGCTTATTATAATGGTAAGAGTTTTGCTATCGGTTATCGGGTTGCGATAACGATACTCACTCGCAAGGTCAACATCAACGGGAAGCCTTAAAAGTTCTTCCATAACATATTTGCCCACAATACCCACATGATAAGCCGAGCCGCAGGCAACTATTGA
>CALGGY010000167.1 GCA_937915785.1 uncultured Bacteroidales bacterium | reverse complement strand
CTGTAAAGTTGCGCACACGTCGCAGCAGGTTGGCCTTGCCGCCTTGGTTGTAGCGCACTTTCATCTGGCTCTCGCCGCTCGATGTAACGTAGTCGGGCAGACCGTCGCCGTTGAGGTCGGTAAGGGCCGCTCTCTCGCGGTTGAACGAATGTCCGCCCGAAGCGTTGAGGCTGCCGGTCAGTTTTACGGTTCCCCACAGGGTGAAACCAGCTGTAAATCCGGCGCTCAGGTTCTCGCTGTAGCTTTCGCCAAAGCTGATTTTGTCAATGTTGGCCAAAGGCATCGGGCTTGTCCAGTTGCCGCCGCCCTTGTTCAGTCGTACGTAAATGCCTATATTTAAATAATTTACATTTGTAGAGTCATATATTCTGTCGGGTAGTCCGTCGCCGTTAATGTCCTGATACACAGCTGTTGAGGTGTTGGCGGACAAACCTATGCCCAAACCTCCGCTGATACTGCCGTCCAGTACATCGAAGTAGCTGAAATTCAGCGGTGTTACGGAGCCGCTGGCACTTCCTCCCCATCGCAGTTTGCCTATTCCCCAGCTTTCGCGAGGCAGAAAGCCGTAGCCTTTGTTTAACGCCACGTCGCCGTTCTCGTAAACCTTGTCGGGCAGTCCGTCGCCGTTCACGTCGAGCAACCCGAGGCAAGTCTCGTCGGTGGCTATGGTGCCGCTTGGCGAGCCTTTTGCTGAAGTGGAGAACTTGCTGCGGCGCGGCGCGTTGGCAGGTGTGCGCTGGGTTTCAGGATAGTCGCGCCCGAAACTGCCGCCCGCGGCGTATGTGTGGCTTTTGGTGAAAACTTCTTCATTTACATGGACAACGCCGCCCAACCCACCCCACGGCATACTGTATTGCACCGAGTTGTCGCCAACCACGTCGGGGTAGCGATCGCCGTTGAGGTCGAGATAGTCAACGCTTACGCAATTGGTTGTGCGAGAGCCGTTTATCCCAAAAGTGGAGGCTATGGTGAATCCCGTGTTCAAGGGGTGCGAGCGGTTCTCTTTCTCCACAAAATTGGCGTTGCCGCCGCCGGCTCGCTGTGGGATAGGGCTGTCTATCTCCTCCATCAGGCTCGGGTCGGCTCCTTGCGGCAATGTGGTGGCAATTCTGCGTACATTGCTCATTTTCAGCCCCATAACATGCGTTGTGTTGCCGAATCCCACCCAGCCTTTCGTTATGGCGTTGGCGGTCATGGCCACAAAGCGCGTTGTGCCTCCAACGGGATTGTAATATCCCGACAACGAGGCGCTTATGCCGTTATACGAAGTGTCGGTTACGGTCGGCAACGGACTGTTGCTCACCGAGCTATATGCCTGATAATCAGGTGCTATTAGTTGATCGAAGAGTATGGGGCTGCCGGGCGCGTCGTTGCTGTCGTTTAGGTATGCGAACTGCCCCCAGCCGCGGTACAACAGACCGAAAAGATCGTGGCAAACATTATCGAACTGGTTGTATATAAGCAAGTTGGGTACAAAGTCGTAATGCACCGGCTCTTTTATCAGCGTGTCGCCGGGGTTGGGGGTGAAATCTATTGTGGGATAGCTGGTTACGGCGTCCCACTGTATGCTGTCGCTGTGCAGGGCGGCAATCTCTATCTTTATGCTGTCGCCCTTGGCTACGGTCATCTGCGTGTCTATCACCACGTTACGGTTGGAGTGCAGGGTGTCGAGGCGGGCAAGTGCGCCGTTCTTATATACCTTATATAATGCGGTGTCGCCGCTTGCAATCTGCGGGTTGTCCTTCAGGCGCACCGCTCCTGCCGTAACAGCCTGAAAATAAGACTTGTCTGTCATCACAAAGTCCTCGGAGGAGTTGTAACGGTTTTCGGGTTTGCCGTAATGGTCGTTGTCCGGAGGTATGTCGGTGTATTCTATCGTGTTGTCCCACAATATGTTGTCGGAATTGCGGTTGTTCTTGGAGTTCAGGCGGAACAACAGCACATCGCCCTGTGTTACAGACAGTTGTATGTTCTTTGTATGCTGGCTGTAGTCGTCTTTGGCCAACTCTATGCTCCACAGTGTGTCGCTTGAGGTGGACTGCATGCGGTCGGTCTGGCAGGTTACGCCGCTTTCGTGCTGTATGCTGCACCAAACGCCGTCGGCGTTGTGCGGGGTGTTTCCGCCGTCATCCAGTTGCAAGGTACTGGTTATCTGTATGTTGCCGGCATTCGGGGCAACCCACACTCGCACAGCGTCCATCTGCGGCTCGCCGCTACCCTCGCAAATGGTTGTAAGTCTGTAACATACAAACTCTTTCGAGAATCTGTCGTATTCCATGTAATGGCCTGTGCCGCGGAAACATTCCTCGCAGGGCTCTTCCAGTCCCGAGGATGCTATCAGTGCGGCTATCTCGCTGTCTGTCAGCTCGTCGCCGCCCAGCAGACGCTCCATCAGCGGGGCGCAGGTCTCGTTTATCACACCATGACAGACTTCATCTCTCTCTATGTGGCACAGTATGCTGTCGCTCACGGCTCCGTCGTGGATTATCGAGCCGCAGGGCATGGAGTTTGTGGTTACTGTGCCGTCGGTCGCCGCAGTGGTGGTGAATGTGGGCACTCCGCCCTGCAACTGGTTGAATTTCACGCCGTCGGGCGTAACAAGGTCGGGAAGGCCGTCGCCGTTAACATCTGAAAAATAGACTCTTGTGCGGCTTTTGTCGGTACCGTACGAGCCGTTGATTCCCGCCACCCCCGCACTCAGCTGTATGCCCCACGTGGAGCTGAAACTCTTCTCCTCCAGAAATTCCTCTATGCCTTCGACCTTTTCCGCGGGGGCGTAGTGGTGCGTGGTCTCGCTGTCGCGGATGTGCTTGCGGTAATAAACTCCATCATTTTTTCTGAAAACCTTGTCCGGCAGGCCGTCGCTGTCGAGGTCCATAAGTGTCAGCACCCCGGTGCTTTTGCTCCAGCTGGCGTTATAGTTGCCGCCGCAGGAAAAAGTCGTCAGAGCGACGTCGGGGCCGCAACCGGCACCCGCTCCGCCGCCCACACCGAGGCTTCCACCGCAGGTGGCACCCAAAGCCGTGACGCCGCCCATGCTGCCGATATTGAGGGGATTGGTGATGAAGCCTGTCCCCAGCTCATCGTCGCTAAGGCTTATAACTTCCTCGTTGCCAAACTGATGCGCCGCATCGGAGGCGTTGTAGTAGTCGAAATCGTAGTACCACAGGTTGGGAAAATCTTGGCTGTGTATCCAGTTACGAAGTCCCACAGATTGTATCGCATCTATCTCGCTATCAATATCTTGGTGTTGGTTGTGGGCGTTGGAGTCCAGACGTCCGAATCCGTACAGGCGGTTGCGGTACATGGTGCTGTCGGCGTTGTCGTAGCCGAAAAGATACGCCCCTATTGTGCGTCCGTCGTACTTGATTTTCACCGTTTTAAGCAGGCGGCTGTTGTCTTTCCGGAATCCGTAGCGGCAGTCGGTCCGCTTTCCTGCATTGGCGGCTTCGGTCTCGAAAACGACATCGTAATGCCCTGAACCTGAGCCATGTCCGGTGTAGTTTATCCTCGACAGGCACATCTCTTTGCCGCCGGCGCTGGAATAATCTGTGTAATAATATCTTGCAACATTGCCGTAGGGGTCGCGGATTTCCGTCAGGTACCACTCGGCTATGTTGCCTTGGTTGTCGTGCAGCGTGGCCGCATCAGCAGCAGTGTCGGCAACATGGCTCTTGCCGTAGCAGTATCTAACGCCGCTGCGGTCGGTAACTTCCCACCAGTAGCTCCACACATGGCTGCCTTTCCTCACTATGCTGTCGAAAGCCC
>CALGGY010000166.1 GCA_937915785.1 uncultured Bacteroidales bacterium | reverse complement strand
ATCGAAACGGCCACTGGCAGTTTCTTCATCTTAACGCTTTTTTCTCAATGCCTTTCGGCTGCCGCCAAGCTATTTTGTCGACTTTTTTGTCGGACTCTAATAGCTTTTTTTAGTATATAAGGGCTCAAACAGTGGCACATTGCTGCCTGACTATGCTGGCACATTATTTGTTATAGAAATAATTGAGTGCGTCGGCTACGAGGAAGATGCTTCCTGTAATAAGAATGAGGTCGTCTGGTGCTGCGGCTTTGTGCGATGCCGCTATTGCTGCCGAGATGTCGTTGCACATCTCGCCCGACAGCCCGTGCTTTGAGGCTGCCATCTGCAATTGCATTACATCGAGACCTCGAGGCACATCGGGTTTGCAGAAATAGAATTTGGCTGTTTTGGGCAGGAGCGAGAGCACCGCGTCGCAATCCTTATCGTTGACACAACCGAAGATGATATGCAACTGCTCGTATTCCACAGTGGAGAGGGTGTGCAGCATACTTGCCACACCGGCGGGATTGTGTGCGGTTTCGCAAATGGTGAGCGGATGAGTGGACACCACCTGCCAACGACCTTTGAACCCAGTATCTACCATCACCGACTCGAACCCGAGCATAACGGCGTTGAGGGGTATCTGGTAGCCGCGTGTGCGCAAAATGTCGACCGCCTGCACCACCGTTACTATGTTTTTTTTCTGATAATCACCGCAGAGAGGCGACTTGAGTCCCACATACCGCTGTTCGCCGTCGGTGGTGGCCACGCTCATTATCATAGAAAAATTGGAGTACATCACGTCGGTAACCACAAAATTGCTGTCGGCGAAATAAATGGGGGCATTTTTCTGTTCGGCGATGCGTGTGAACACCGGTTTTGTTTCGGGCTGCGTTTCGCCAATCACCACCGGAACGCCGGATTTTATGATGCCACCTTTTTCGGCAGCAATGGCTTCGAGGGTGTCGCCCAAGAACTGTGTGTGGTCAAGGCCGATGTTGGTGATAATGGAGAGGTCGGGGGTGATGACGTTGGTAGAGTCGAGGCGTCCGCCCATGCCCACCTCAATCACGGCCACTTCCACGCGACTTTGGTTGAAATATTCGAAAGCCATGGCTACCGTCATTTCGAAAAACGACGGGTGTATTTTGTCGAAAAGAGATTTGTTGCGCTGGACGAAATTCACCACATAATCTTCGGGTATCATATCGCCGTTGATGCGTATGCGTTCGCGGAAATCCATGAGGTGCGGCGAGGTGTAGAGCCCCACTTTGTACCCTGAATTTTGCAGTATCGAGGCCAGAAACGACGACACCGAACCTTTGCCGTTGGTGCCGGCCACGTGTATGGTGCTGAATCCCTTATGCGGATTGCCTATTGCCTTGAGAAGCTCCACAGTATTGGTGATGTCGGCTTTGTAGGCCGCCCCGCCAACACGCTGATACATAGGCAGTGCCGAGAACAGATAATTGATTACTTCTTTGTAGGTTGTCATTTTTGTTATTTTGTTTTGTTATTTTGTCATAAACGGTAGCCTACACCCAGAAAGCCGTAGATGTTGAACATGTCGTACTCCAGTCCATGGAACGAACTTTTTAAGGTGGAGTTCAATGCCCAAGTGAAATCGAGCCATGCCGACCATCGGCTGCTGATATTGCGCTCGGCGCCAATCTGGAGGCCGAAATTGAACGGATTTATCTCATCGCTGAAGTCGAAGGATTCGTATCCCACTTCGGCACGGTCGCCGGTAGGGGTGTCGATACGTATATATCCGTCTTTCACGGCTCCGCCGAAATGCCCCTGCACTTTGAAAGCGGCAAAGAGCCCTGCGTCGAGAGTCCATTTTTCGTTGGGGGCGAAGGAAAACAGCAGAGGCACGGAAATAAAAGTGGCGTTGATATCCGTTTCGTTGTAGCCTGTGAAATATCCCGATACATCGGCATCGTCGATACTGGCTTGGGTAAACATCTGATAAACTTTGGCCTGGGCCGACATGCCTTGGTGCCGCAACTGCAAACCTGTTTTCACCCCCACTTTTGGACCGATGGCGCAACGCAGTTTGTAACCGCCGGCAAAACAAAGATATGGCGTATAGCTCATTTCGGAGATACGGTTGGGAATAGGCACCGGTGAGCTGGCGCCAATTCCCACTCCAAGTTGAACGCTATGCTGCCAGCGTTTTTGCAGGATTACGGTATCGGTCTGGGCATTTGCCGAAAGGCCGAGAACAAAAGCTATTGCAGTTAATATTATGGTTTTACGCATTATTTGTCGATGTTTCTGAGTTTGATGTCCACTTTGTCGAGAAAGAGCTGGCTGTCGGCCGCCCCTTCGAAATAGTCGCCCCTGTGGCTGGACGAGGCTATGATGGTATATTGCAGCGGAACGCCCTGTGGCACGGCCTTGCGATAAACAAAGGGCAGGGCAATGCGGGTGTATTGCGTGGAGCTGATGGGCATTTGGTTGTTATATTTGGCAAGGGCGATGATGCGGTCGGAGGATTGGCTGTTGGTGCCGTCGAGGGGTTCGGAGCCCTCGAAGAAAACAGCGTAGAACGAGCAGCGGTCGGTGGAGTCGGGGCAGAGGTTGCCGTCCGGGTCGCTGTACTCAAGTCCGGGGATGTATTTAAGGTATCCCACAAGGCTGTCGGGAATACGTGTAGTTTCGGTGTAGGGAATTCCGAACTTGGTCAGCCGCAAGGGTTCGGCCAAAGTTTGCATGGTTACGTTGCTAAGGTAGCCCAGAAAAAGATTTCCGGCGATGAGCCTTGGCACAATGGAGCTTTGTCCGCCCTGACGGGTGTGCATCACCACGGCGTGATTGCCCGAAAAGGCGTCGTCGGTTTTGTAGGTAGGAAACTGCACATTGGGGTAGCCTATGCCGTGAATCATACGCACGCCGGCGTTGGCGGAGCTCCAGCCTGTGGGGGTTTCGAAAAAGTTGTTGCCACTCCCCGACCCTTTCCACTGCTCGAAATCGGCGTTGGAAAGCAGGGTGTTGAGCACGTTTACGGTGTAGGTGCGGTGCCATTGGCCGTCCTGCGAGGTTACGGTAAAGGTTACGGGCTGGCGGAAATCCATAGGAGTGCCGGGCTGCGGAGTGATGGTGGCGTTTTCGGAAATGGTTATTTCGGGCGTAAGCACCTGCATCAAGGTGTCCTCAAAATGATTTGAAAGATAGTAGTTTATGATATTGTCGGCGGCGGCAACGGATATTGTACGGCCGTCTTCGCGAATGGAGAAAGTGAGGATATCCGCCTCCATATTTCCGGGCTTTTCTTTGGAACAAGAGGCCACCACCAAGCCCAAACCGGCAATCGCCACAAACAAGAAGAACCTATTCATCTATAAAAGCTTTACAATTAGTCAGTTGGATGATGTGCCGCCTTGCGACACCTTTTGCAAATATACAACAAAAAAAGCATTATTGCAATCAACAGACTGATTTTTAACACGAAAAAAAAACAGGACGCGCATTGCTGCTTCAAGCGGTTTGCCACACCGCCTGCCGTGAAACAAAATACCCACTTTCTGTTAGTGGGGCACGAAAAAATACACTTTTCACGTGATTTTTCATCATGCATATAGTTCATAATTTTGTAAGCGGAAACCAACATAAAGAAAATTCACAAAATACTAACAATCAAAAAATAAACAAGAAAAAATGTTCAAAAAAGTACTATCATTTATCACAATGGCGGCGGTGGCAACCGGCATAGCTTTTGCCCAAAGCACCGTTCCTTTCAGTTTCACCAACACCGACGGAGTGATTTACAGCTGCAGCGGCAACATGACTGCCCACACGGCATTTATCAACGGTGTTACGCTCAACGGCGTTTCCAACGTGGTGATACCCGACACCGTAACGTACGGCGGAGCGGGCTACCGTGTGGTGGAGATTGGGTACGGCGCTTTCAGTGGCGAGGCCATAGAGAGCGTTACCGTTCCCGCGGGCGTGGTGGAGATTAGCTACGAGGCTTTCTACGACTGCGCCGACCTGCAGAGCGTTACCCTCAACTGCGACTCGCTCTACATCTGGGACGAGGCCTTCAGCACCTGCCCGCGACTGAAGACTTTCAATTTCAACTGCCGTGTGTCCGACGGTTACCTTTTCAGCGATTACACACCGTTCTACGGCTGCGACAGCCTTGCCACCCTCAACATTGGCGCCAACGTACGCACGCTGTGGCTCGACGAAATTTTTGACGAGCTCACCGCTCTGCGCACGATAAACATCAGCTCGCCGGTGTTTGTTTCCATCAACGGCAACCATTTCTGGCACCACGGCACCCCGCTCACCATCAACGTGCCTTGCAGCCTTTATTCCGCTTACTCCACAAACGCCACATGGTCGGCATTGGGCACTATTGCCAACAGCTGTCCGTCGGGTTTTGCACTAACGGTGCTTAGCAACAACACCAGCCTTGGCTCGGCATGGGGCGGCGACACCGTGGCGGCCGGCGACACCGTGCGCATCTACGCCACTCCACTTGGCGGCAACCTTTTCCAAAGCTGGGACGACAGCGTTTCGGCCAACCCGCGCATGGTAGTGGTGGACTCCAACATCACCCTGACAGCCATTTTTGCTCAGCCTGCGGCTCCCGTAACGCTGCACGACACACTTTATCTGACAGATACGCTTTATCTGCACGATACTCTGAACCTGCACGACACTTTACATCTTACCGATACGCTTTATCTGCACGATACCATTTACGTGCACGACACCGTTTATACCGGCGGCCCCGATGCCATAACCGACGCCATTGGCAGGAATTGCAAAATTTTTGGCTCGATGGGCGACATTGTTGTGGAAGGTCCTGCCGGCGATATAATACGCCTTTACGACATGGCCGGACGCATGCTGCAGGCCAAACAGCTTACCGCAACCCCATTGCGGATACCCGTGCCAAAAAGCGGCACATACTTGGTGCAGATTGGCAACAGCAACGCCCGCAAAATTGTAATCAAAAAATGAAGACTTGACCATATTCTGATAATCTCAAACATGAAAAGCGTGGCGCTTCTGCCACGCTTTTTTATTGCAAAAAAAATGCCGCATAATAAAAACCACGCCCCCACGTTTTTGTAAATATGGACATTATTTTGAAATATTTCCCCGACCTGAGCCAACGCCAGAAAGAGCAGTACGCCGCTTTGCGCGAGCTTTACGGCTATTGGAACGAGCGTGTCAACGTTATTTCCCGCAAGGATATCGACAACCTTTACGAGCACCACGTGCTGCATTCGTTGGGCATTGCCAAGGTGCAGGCATTTAAGCCGGAGTGCGACATACTCGACATCGGCACTGGCGGCGGTTTTCCGGGCATACCTTTGGCCATAATGTTCCCCAAAACGCATTTTCATCTTGTAGATTCCATTGGCAAAAAAATAAAGGTGGTGGAGGCTGTGGCCCAAAAGCTTGAGCTAACCAACGTGCGCGCCGAGCAGGCCCGTGCCGAAAGCATCGACGGCGAGTACGACTTTGTGGTGAGTCGTGCCGTTACCGACCTGCCCACTTTCGTGAAATGGGTGCGCGGCAAAATATCCACCGCCAACTACCACGAGCGGCGCAACGGCATTCTGTACCTCAAGGGGGGCGACCTTGCCGACGAGCTTAAACCCTTTGCCAAAGCGCAAGTGTTCGAGCTCAGCTCGTTTTTTGACGAAGAGTTTTTCGAAACGAAAAAAGTGGTTTACCTGCCCATGAAAAGATAACACAGCACGCAATTGCCTCTACGGCAGCTGGTTGGCCTTGTGCTCAGAGTAGTTCAGTTCGGCTTTTTTGAAAATAGAGTGCATAAGGCGAGCCAGTTTGTTGGGCTTTGTCACCCTGATGCCCGGACCAAATCCCAGCAGGGCACGCATCAGCTCAGAATTTATAATCACATCTATCCGAAACAAGGTGTAGCCGTCGTCGCGAGTCTCCACAATGGTTTGCGAAGGATGAAACGGTTTGGTGGCAATGTAGGGCGCCTCGGCTGGGGTAGCCCAGAAAAGCACCTGCTGCACTTTGTCTTTTTCGTTGCGCGACACGCCTATCATCTCGCCAAAATAGCGGTTGACGTCAAAATCTCGAGGTATGACGTTAGGCTCGTCGGGCAATATCTGCACCGCCTCGAAACGGTCGAGGGCAAGGTTGTACATATAGCGAGGCTTGTCCTTGCGGCGGCCGGGCACAAACCAGCGGTTGTTGAACTCCTTGAGAACGTATGGATAAAAAACAAACTCCGACGGAGCCGAGGCGCGGAACGACTGGTAGAGAATTTTTAGAGCGCGGTTGTGACGCAGGGCATCGTAAACCACGGGCAGGAACTCGAGCCCTTTCAGCCGCTCGTTGCTCTCCATAAGTATCAGCGGACGGTTGTGTCTCTGAGTGATGCTGAGGTGGTCGTCGAGACGGGTAACGAGGTCGGCCAATCCTGCCATGGCAGAAAAGCCCGTCATCTGCTTTATAACTTCCACAGCATCGGTAAGTTCCGCCATGTCGTGTTCGGTGAGCGGACTGTGCAGGATGCTGTAGTCGGGGTCGGAATAGGTGTAGTATTTGCCGTCCACCACGGTGATTGGCGCATTGTAGCCAAGGCGGTCGCTGCGCATGGTCTGGAGGTCGAGCTGTATGGTGCGCCGGCTGATGCCTTTGCTTATGCCCTCGTATTCGTAGAGGGCGTCGGAACAGGCTTGAATAAGGTCGTCGAGGGTCCAGCGGCGGTAGCGGTTGCCAAGGCAGCGGTCGATGGTGCGGTAGCGCAGCATGGCATTGCGGTTTGCGGGCATGGCTTTCGGGGGTGTTGGTTTGTGGTGCAAAGGTACGCAAAAAAATCCGTCCGAACAAATAAAAAGAATGTGCAGGATGCCATTACGGACGAGACAACGGCTTTTTTAGCCTTGACAACAATTTGACACACAGGTAGTTAGCAAATACGCAAAATTTATATTCAGCTACACCTAAATTCCGCAAGTTGAAAAAAAAAGGACATGTTGGCAGAAAAGCTGTGATAAAGCATTTGATATATCCCGATAATTTGCTAAAAAACAGCAAAATACGTTATTTTTGAACACACCTTCCCCCACCCAAGCGAATGGGGAAAGGTGGGAAAAGCCAAAAAAACAGCAACT
>CALGGY010000165.1 GCA_937915785.1 uncultured Bacteroidales bacterium | reverse complement strand
CTTGGCCAAAGCCTTTTTCCCCTTTTAGTCACATCGCCAGTATTTTGCGGCAATGCCAAAAAGGGGAAAAAGGCTTTGGCCAAGGCCGACGAGCTTGTGGCACAGAAAAAATACTGGTCGGCATACCAACTTTTGGACAAAACCGACCCCGACAACGAGAACTCCACCCTGTTTTTGAAAAAGGCGGACATTGTGCAGAACTACTTTCTGTTCAACATAATGAACCAGATTTTTTGTATCGACGACCTGCCTGCCGACAAAAGCGTGGAAGAGCTGCGCGGACAGGAGGAGGCTTCGGGCTGCCACACAGTGATGCTGGCCATAGACAGCATTGCCGAAAGGCTACTGCTCAAAGAGCCGGACAACGCACAGATATACCGCTGCTTGGGCGATTTCTACACTTCGGCGGCAAGGCGTTTCGGCGACCAATGGATAGAACCGACCACCACCACCGGACTGATGGCTCGGGCACGCGACTATTACCTGAAAGCCAACAACTTGGGTATGAACAACGCCGAAATAACAGCCACCGTTGCCGAGAGCTACCTCTACCAAGAAAACTACCGCGACGCCCGCCGCTGTTTTGCCCAAGCCATTGCCCTAAGTGCCGACACCATAGCCAACTACCACTACAACATGGCTTTGGCACATTATTTCGATACCGACAGCGGCGACTTTGCCACAGCTGCACTGCACGCCGCCATTGCCGCACGTCACTACCCGCAAGGCTCCGACTATCAGTACGATGCACTTTATATACTGGGTATGAGCCAGATGCGTGCCAACAATCCGCTGCAGGCCATTGCAAGTTTCGACAAGGCCAATGCCATTTCGCCAAACCGCAACTACCTGTTGTTTAGCATGATAGAAGCACAGCTGAAAGCTCAGTCGCCCGAATGGCGAACCACCGCCAAAACCTATCTGAAACTGTTTTCCGACAACACCGACCTTACAAGTCGTTTGCCTGAACTGTTGGCACAGACCGACAGCACAAAACTCGATGATCTGATAACAATACTTGCGGAACAAATGCAAAACACTTCGGACCAGCTCCAAATGGCAAACCTCAACCTCGCCACGGCACAGATTTACATGTACAGCCCCGACAAGAGCAAGGCACGGAGTTTTCTGCTCAAAGCCAAGAACTTTTTTTCGCGCAACACCGACGAATACGACAACATATCAGGATACATCAACCAGCTGCTGAAACACGCCAAATGATTTTTACACCTGCATATTGACAAAAAAAACGTACCTTTGCAAACTCGAACAACGAACAAAAAGCATATCGAAGAATGGGCAAATATATTGACAAAGAATCGATTAGATACCAACGTATTGACCAATATGACGACAAAAAAATAGAAAAACTGGCATATCACTACACCGAGATACTGAAACTGTTGGGCGAGGACCCCACCCGCGAGGGATTGGTGAAAAGTCCCGAACGCATTGCCAAAGCCATGCAGTTTTTCACCCAAGGCTACGACATGCAGCCCGAAGAGATACTGCGCTCCGCAATGTTTACCGAGGACTACAAGCAGATGGTGGTAGTGAAAAACATAGAGCTGTACTCGCTTTGCGAACACCACATGGTGCCGTTTATTGGCAAAGCGCACATTGCATACATACCCAACGGCAAAATAGTGGGACTGAGTAAGATACCCCGTGTGGTGGACGCCTACGCGCGCCGCCTTCAGGTGCAGGAACGCCTCACACGCCAGATAAAAGCCTGCATACAAAACACCCTCGAGCCGCTGGGCGTGGCCGTTGTAATTGAGGCCCAACACCTTTGCATGTCGATGCGCGGTGTGCAGAAACAAAACTCCATAACCACCACATCCGACTTTACCGGCGCTTTCCACTCCAACCAAGCCACACGCGAGGAGTTTATGCACCTTATAGGAGTGAAACTGAACTAATTAATTTCGACACTTGGGTTGGTTTTGTGTCTTCTATAAAACTAACCACAAAATAAGAATAAGATTTCACCGAATATTTCGACATATTAATATACCGTTTTGTCAAAAGAATCAACGTTATGAAAAGCAACATTTTGAAAACAGCCGCTGTCGTCCTTTGCGCATTATTTTGCACCAGTGCCACGGCACAGATGAAAAATTCACCTTCGGAACCCGACAGCAAGGTGAAAAGCATACTCAACTCTGCTTTGGACAAGATAAAAACGGCAAAGGCGATAAGTTTCGATGCCAACGTGGTGAACAAGGACTCCAACAAAAAGGAGGTGAGCCGCCAGAAAGTGAAAGTGCTGATGAGCGGCAACAAATACCGCATCACCATCGACGACATGGTGGTGCTGTGCGACGGCAAGGCCGTGTATTCCATCGACAACGGCACCAAGGAGGCCACCATAAACGAGCCTTCGGATTCCGACATGGACATTTTCAACCCCGCCAAGCTTCTTCAGAACCACGACAAGAACTTCCGCGCCAAGCTGATACGCGAGGAAAACACCCAGTACGTGGTGGACCTTACACCGCGCAAAACGCAGAATTTCCATAAAATACGTCTGCTGATAAACAAAGCCACGTTCCAGATAACCAAAGTGGAGCTTCACAACTACGACTCGTCACGCAACGAGTGCGCCCTAAGCCAGTACAAGACCAACGCCACAGCTACAGACACCGACTTCACCTTCAGCGCCGCCAAGTACAAAGGCTACGAAGTGGTGGACATGAGATAAAGTTTGCTGTTTGGCCGATGGCCCCGCGCCTCGGAACTGGAAACTTATGCCGAGTTTGAGGTTGTGGCAATATCACAAAGGCAGAAGCCTAAGAGTTCCGGAGGAACTGTCTAAAACATATACATTAGGGTCTGCTAAAAAATAACAAATTTCTGACATTCAAATACTAAAGCATGCAAATAAACATTATTTTAACAAAAGAATCGCACAATTCAATGTTAAAATAATATGAAGTACTACTCCCAAAACCA
>CALGGY010000164.1 GCA_937915785.1 uncultured Bacteroidales bacterium | reverse complement strand
TCGAGTCCGTTAGTGGGTTCGTCGAGGAGCAGGTAGTCGGTGTTTAGGGCGAGGGCACTGGCAATCAACGCCTTTTTCTGCTGTCCAAGGCTCATTTTTTTGAACTTGCGTTTAGTGTCTATTTTCAGCTCGGTGGCAATGGAGTTGAACTTGTGGGTGTCGTGCTTGGGATAGAACATGGCAAAGTCGCGAAAAAAGAGCTCGGGGGTGGCGTCGTCGGGCAACGGCTGCTCGTCGGGCAGGAAAAAGATGGTTTCCAAAAAATCGGGCTCGCGGTCGAAACTGTTGCGGTCGTCAACGGTGCATGTGCCGGCGGTTGGACGCAGCAGTCCGCTGATAGCCTTTAGCATGGTGGTCTTGCCAACACCGTTCTCGCCGAGCAGCCCGTAAATGCAACCGCTCTCGAACTGCAGGTTGATATCGGCGAACACTACGGTTCCACGATACGAAAAAGAAAAATTCTTCAGTGAAATCATATTCAGATTCTGTGTTTTTTTGGGTGTGTTATATATTCAATTTCGATAACGGACAATGAAGGCTTGTATTGTACTATATTAAACTGTTTATGCGCAATTCGATACAATTATCAGATTATCAGAACGTTTTATACCCTAAATTCCGCAAAATAAAAAAAACGTAGTGGGAAGTAAAAAATCATTTTAAAGCCAAAAACGATGTGCCAATGGGCGGAAAGTGTTGTCTTTGGCAATTGCAACAGTTTGTTTTTCAGTACAATGCAAAAAAGTTATGTTATTTGAAACTTTTTTCGTATTTTTGCAACGATAATGAGAACCAACAACCGACATATTGCCAACAATCACCTCTTTCTGAACATCAAGAGGCGCGACGAGTTTGTGCGATAGCTCCTTACCTACCCTTTTTCGCGGCATTTGCTGCAACCCGCAGTCGGGACAACCAACGACTGCATAATTATTGCAACATATTGATACAGAAACAAATAATTACAATAAAAACTAAAATAAACAATAAAAAAATAAAATAATATGGAATTACCATTTGCAGAATCTTGGAAAATAAAGATGGTTGAACCCATCAAGAAAAGTACCCGCGAACAGCGCGAGAAATGGCTCGACGATGCCCACCAGAACATTTTCATGCTGAAAAGCGACTACGTCTATATCGACCTGCTCACCGACAGCGGCACCGGCGCAATGAGCGACCGCCAGTGGAGCGCTATGATGATGGGCGATGAGAGTTACGGCGGAGCCCGCAGTTTCTTCCACATGAAAGACACTGTCACCGAACTCACAGGTTTTGAGTACGTTATCCCCACCCACCAAGGCCGTGCCGCCGAAAACGTGCTTTTCTCCTACCTTGTGAAACCAGGTCAGATAATCCCCGGCAACGCCCATTTCGACACTACAAAGGGACACATCGAAAGCCGCAAGGCCTTTGCCATCGACGTTACAGTGCCCGAAGCCTACGACACCCAGCTGGAAGTGCCTTTCAAAGGCAACGTAAGCCTCGAAAAACTTGAGAAAGTGCTGCGGGAAAACAAGGGTAACGTGCCATTTATGGTGCTCACCGTTACCAACAACACCGTTGGCGGACAGCCCGTTAGCATGCAGAACATACGCGAAACCTGCGAGCTGTGCCACAAATACGGCGTGCCAGTGAACATCGACAGCGCCCGCTTTATCGAAAACGCCTACTTTATAAAAACTTGCGAAGAAGGCTACGCCGACAAAACCTTGCGTGAGATATGTCTTGAAATGTTCAGCTACGCCGACAGCATGACCATGAGTGCCAAAAAGGACGGTTTGGTGAACATGGGCGGTTTCATTGCCACCAACAAAAAAGATTGGTACGAAGGCGCCAAACTGTTCTGCATCCCCTTCGAAGGATTCCTCACCTACGGCGGCATGAACGGCCGCGACATGGACGCTCTTGCCGTTGGTCTGAAAGAAAACATCGAGTTCGAAATGGTGGAAACCCGTATCAAACAGGTGCACTACCTTGCCCGGAAACTCGACGAATACGGCATACCCTACCAGCGTCCCGCCGGCGGACACGCCATTTTTGTTGACGCCGACAAAGTGCTGACCAACATCCCCAAAGAGGAGTTCCCCGCCCAAACGCTGACTTGCGAGCTGTACCTCGAAGCCGGTATCCGCGCCTGCGAAATTGGCTACGTGCTTGCCGACCGCGACCCCGTTACTCGCGAAAACCGCTTCGGCGGCAACGACTTTGTACGTTTGTGCATACCTCGCCGCGTGTACACCAACAACCACATGGACGTGATTGCCGCTGCACTGAAAAACGTTTACGACCGCCGCGACACCATTAAACGCGGTCTGGAAATAACATGGGAAGCCGAGCTGATGCGCCACTTCACATGCCAGTTCAAACGCCTGAAATAAGACTTCATCTAAAGCTCCTTAAAGTATTGGAACTTAGGATTTTAGCTCTGACAAAACAAACGAAAGAGACTCCTCATTAGGGAGTCTCTTTTTTATTGTCTGACGTATGATATGCAATCAAGTCGATAGATGCAGCGTGTAAGCCTTTCGGATGCGTTTTTATAGGATAGCCTTTTTTTATTCCCAAAACGGCTGATAGTCTGGCAGATGTTCCTGATAAACAATGCAATACAAATTATATAGCAACATATAGTCTATCATGTTGAAATCGCCTGTGGAGCCTGTGTGCCACGGGCAGAACAGCGACAGCGAGTGCCATGGTGCACTGGTGCGTATTGTGGTGTCGCTAACGGTGTATGTGCCTGCGCCACGCTCCGGCGCGGCGTTGAGCATCTGCACATAAAGTGTGTCTGGCTGGGGATTTTTGCCGTTGTATCCGTGAAGCACTACGTTGGCCAAGGGCAAATGCGGAAATAGCATGGGCTGCTGCAGGTCGGGACGCTTTTTTGCCAAACTGAAGCCTTTTTTCACAAGCCAGTCGTAGCAATGGCGGCTGCCACGGGCATCGTCGTTCATCACGGTGGAAAGCACCATTATGCCGTACCAGCGGAAATTACCCGAATTGGAGAGAAACACGTTGTTTTGCACCACGTCCCACATGGAGCGCCAGTAGGCGTTGCCCGAGCGGTCGAAATTCATGTCCTCGCCGCTGAGCATGGTTCCCACACGCGCATGGGCATATTTCAGCCATTTGATGTCGCCGGCCACCTGATCCACGTTGCCGTTGACGGGATTCACCACCTGCCAGCTTTTGCGGCCACGGGGCGAGGTGTACTGCATGCCCTTCAACATACGGCGGGCTATTTGTCGCACCTCGCTGCACAAAGCGCTGTCGTCCACCAGCTTAAGAGTAAGTGCAAACCCTAAGTAGCTGGCCCAAGCCTGGTCCTGCGACGGGGTGTTGGAGGTGGAGAGCGTGTCGCCGCAATGGCGGTAGTCGCCGTGTATCACATCCACGGTGGAGAAATTTGGCAGATTGTCGTTATTCACATCATCTCGAATGTAATATCCGTTTGGCGAATAGAAGGTGTCGGCACCCCAGCACTGCTCGGCTTCGAGGTCGAGGCGGTTGTAGGTCTGCACCGCCAGCCTAAGCTCTTCGAGGGTGGCGTCGGTGCTTTCGCCATGCAGTTTTTTCAGGTAATACTCGGTTGCCAAAACTGCCACATAATGCCCTTGCCACCAAGTGGCGTCGGCCCAATAGCCCACACGCTTGCCTCCCGACATGTAGCGGCGTTCCATAGGCAGGTGCGACCCACGCACCATGGCATCGCCGGAGTAGTACATCATCTCGTATTTCAAGCGTATGCGGTAAAGGTCGTACTTCTCTTTGTTCTCCTGCGGTGTCTGAGCCATTGCACTGCTTATGCAAATGACTAAAAATAAGAAATTTATGACAAATGTGAAACGTTTTATCTTCATAAATAAGGCATTATTTGACATCCATTTTGGGAATGGATTCTATTAGCGATTGAGTATAAGGCTGTTGCGGGTTTTCGTAGATTTCGTCGGCATCGCCGCTTTCCACAATACGGCCTTTCTGCATTATCAGCAGGCGGTCGGAAAGGAAACGCACCACCGAAAGGTCGTGTGATATAAATATATATGTGAACTGGTATTG
Source organism: uncultured Bacteroidales bacterium (assembly GCA_937915785.1). GTDB lineage: Bacteria > Bacteroidota > Bacteroidia > Bacteroidales > P3 > UBA1219. The sequence goes on along the minus strand of CALGGY010000164.1, from coordinate 40,200 downwards.
CCGCTTGAGGTCGTTGAGCAGGTTGAGCACCTGAGCCTGCACCGACACGTCGAGTGCCGACACCGACTCGTCGCAGACAATGAGTTTGGGGTTCATCGCCAAAGCGCGTGCTATGCAGACACGTTGGCGCTGACCGCCCGAAAACTCGTGCGGATAACGGTCGAAATGGCTTTCGTCGAGGCCTACGCTGCGCATCAGCTCCAGCGTTTTGATGCGACGTTCGGCGGCATTTTTGCCAATGCGGTGGGTTTCAAGCACTTCCATGATGGCTCCGCCAGCCGTAATTCGCGGGTTGAGCGACGAATATGGGTCTTGGAAAATAATCTGTATCTCGCGACGCAAGGCACGCATCTTCGAGGCAGACAATTTGCTGATTTCCATTCCATTATAAACAACATTACCCGAACTTGCCTCGATAAGGTTGAGCAGTGCGCGGCCAAGGGTGGTTTTTCCGCAGCCCGACTCCCCTACCAATCCCAACGTTTCGCCCTGATAAACGTCGAAACTCACGCCATCCACAGCGTTGAGCGACTTCTTCACCTTGCCGGTCCACGTTTTTTCGAGCGGAAAAGTTACCGAAAGGTTTTTCACCCGTAGCAGAGGCTGTTTGTTGTGATAAATGCCCGCAAGTCGGCTGGCACGTTCCTCGTATGTCTCCACTTGTGGCTCCTGAATATTGCCGGCAAGGAAATCGGCCACCACGCTCAGGTGTTTCGGACGCGAGTCCATAGGCGGTTTGCAGGCAAGCAGTCCTTTGGTGTACGCATGTTGCGGATTGCCAAGCACTTCGGATTTGGTTCCTTGTTCCACAATCTGTCCGCGGTACATCACCGCAATGTCGTCGGCAATCTGCGCCACCACTCCGAGGTCGTGGGTTATGAAAATGATGCCCATGCCGTATTCTGTCTGGAGTTTGCGCAATAACTCCAGAATGCCCTTCTGCACCGTTACATCGAGGGCTGTGGTGGGCTCATCGGCGATAAGTATGTCGGGGTTGCAGGCCAGTGCCATGGCTATCATCACGCGCTGTTTCTGGCCGCCCGAAATTTGGTGCGGGTAACTGTCGAAAATTTTTTCGGGACGCGGCAGCTGCACCTCCTCGAAAAGCCGTATGGTGCGCTGGCGAGCCTCCTTTGCGGTAACGTTTTCGTGCTCAAGAATGTTCTCCATCACCTGACGGCCGCACTTGTGCACGGGGTTGAGGGAGGTCATGGGTTCCTGAAAAATCATCGATATGCGTTTTCCGCGGTACATTTCCATCTGCTGGCGGGTGAGCGAAAGCAGGTCGATGGATTCCTTGTCGGAGATGTAAAAGTTTATCCTTCCGTTGGTTATCTGACAGTTTTTTTCGGGCAAAAGCTGCAATATGGCCAACGAACTCACCGATTTACCCGAGCCCGACTCGCCAACTATGCCAAGCGTTCGACCCTTGCACACCGTGTACGACACTTTGTCCACAACAGTGCGCGAAACGCCATCGGAACTGAACGAAACGCTGAGATTTTCGATTTCGAGAATTTTGTCCATACAAAATTGCAAATTTACAAAAAATAATCCAAAAAAACAAACGCAGTCGCAACATTCTAACAATCAATCGATTAAAACAAATACAAAGCCATATCTTCGCAATATGCTAAAAATCAACAATATGCCGTTTATATTTTTTTTGCAATATATGTCGAACCGCCAACTGTATCAGTTATTTTTGCATCAACCAATATTAACATTTCACTTATGGACAATTCACTGAAAACCAGAAAGATATTTGCATGGCTTCTTTTTCCGCTCACAATGTGGTACGCTATTGGGGTAGCATTGCGCAACCTGCTTTTTTCCATCGGGCTGAAGAAAGAGCACACCCACGCTGTAACCACCATCGGTGTGGGCAATTTGTGCACCGGCGGCGCCGGTAAGACCCCACACGTGGATTATCTGCTAAACCTTCTGAAACCCGACTACCGGGTGGCATGCCTCAGTCGTGGCTACAAGCGGGGCACCAAAGGTTTTGTATTGGCCACCGACACCTCGAAGGTGAACGACCTTGGCGATGAACCGTATATGCTGCACAAACGCCATACCGACGTGTATGTGGCTGTGTGCGAAAACCGAAACCACGGCATCGAAAAGTTGCTGGCACTTCCCGAACCGCCACAGATAATAGTTCTTGATGACGTTTTCCAACACCGTTACGTGAAACCCGACATCAACATTCTGCTAACGGAATACGACAAACCTTTTTTCAGCGACTTTGTGCTGCCCTACGGCAATTTGCGCGAACCCCGATGCGGATACAAGCGCGCCAACATCATAATTGTAACCAAGACGCCCCCCACCGCCGACCCTATCGAAAGATATGCTTTTGTCCAAAAAATCAACCCCAAGCCGCACCAGCAGGTGTTTTTCACCTCCATACAATACCAAAATCCCCGTCCGTTGAACGGCAACGGAGCCGAGTTGCCGCTTGCCGACCTTAAAAACGTGCTGTTTGTGAGCGGAATTGCCAATCCTCAGCCGGCCATAGACATGCTTTCGGGCATTGCCACTGTGCAGCACTTGGCCTTTGCGGACCACCACAAGTTCGAAAAAGAGGATTACGCACTGATTTTTAGCATGTTCAAAAATAACCAGAATGCCGATACAATAATTCTCACCACAGAAAAAGACGCTGTACGCCTAACCGAAAGTCCGCATTTTAAGCAAATTGAGCAATTGCCAATCTACTATCTGCCGATAAGTGTGCAGTTTGTTGGCCGCGACGGCGAAGATTTCTCGAATGGCTTGGCCAAGACAATAAAGGAGAACGTGTACTATCTCAGCACTTTACAGTAGCCGTCGGGTCAGAAATCCTCATCGGGGTTGGCAGGGGCATTGGCAAAGTCGGAATCGTTGAAACTGTTGTCGCTTGTGGCTTTCGAATCCACAAAATATCCATCGTCGAAACTTGTGTTGTTTGGCATAGCGGTGCCCATTGTGGGCAACGAATCCCAGTTCTGGAACCGTGCGTACTGGCCTTGGAACCTCAGGGTGATGCGTCCTGTTTCGCCGGAACGGTGTTTTGCCAAAAGCAATTTTGCCATACCTGTGGTTGGACGGCCGTCTTCATCCTCCGGAATATTGTAGTATTCCGGGCGGTAGAGGAACATCACCATGTCGGCGTCCTGCTCTATGGCACCCGATTCGCGCAGGTCGGAGAGCATGGGTTCTTTGGTCCCGCCACGAGTCTCCACGGCACGGCTTAGCTGCGCAAGGGCAAAAACGGGTATCGCCAACTCCTTGGAGAGCGATTTCAACTGCCGCGAAATAGTGCTTATCTCCTGCTCGCGGTTGCTGTTGCGGTTGTCGGTCTCACCTTTCATAAGCTGCAGATAATCAATAAAAACAGCCTGAATGTCGAAACGTTGCTTCAGACGGCGGCACTTGGCTCGGAGCTCGAAAATGGACAGTTGCGACGAGTCGTCGATGTATATGGGAGCCGTGTTCAGCTGCTGTGTTTTGGCAAACATCTGTTCTTTCATCCACGGCTCGAGGTCGCCCTTTTTCAGTCGCGAGGCCTCTATTTCGCTTTGCGATGCTATAAGGCGCATGGCAATTTCGGTGGCGGGCATTTCGAGCGAGAAAAAGGCCACAGGCTTTTTGTAGTCAACAGCCATGTTGCGCATCACGGTAAGAGCAAAGGCCGTTTTACCCATGGCGGGACGTGCCGCAATAATAACCAGGGTGCCAGCGTGGAAACCAGCAGTTTTGGCGTCGAGCTCTGTAAACCCCGACGGGATGCCCGTTATGCCACCCTCTATTTTGGAGGCTTCCTCTATCTCCGTCATGGCTTTGGACACTATGTCGCTGATATTCTGGTAGTCGCTGCGGAAATTGTTGTCGTTGATGTCCATCAGTTTCTGCTCAGTGGTGTCGAGCAGCTGCACCACGTCGGTGGTTTCGTCGTAGGCGCTGCGGATGGTCTCGGTGGAGATGCGTATCAGCTCGCGCTGGATGAACTTTTCGGAAAGTATGCGCACATGGTGCTCCACGTGTGCCGACGAGGTAACGTGGTTGGTAAGCTGTGCCACGTAGTACGATCCGCCGGCGTTGTCGAGGTTGCCGTCCTGCCGCAGCTGCTCGATAACGGTAAGCAGGTCCACTGGCCGGGCTTTATCCACAAGTGCATGTATGGCACGGAATATGTACTGGTTCTCCGGTTTGTAGAAAAAATCGGGGTGCAACATCTCTATTGCGTTCACAATGGCGTTTTGGTCGAGCATAAGGGCTCCAAGCACAGCATCTTCTATATCGAGGGCTTGCGGGGGCGTTTTGCCGTTGATGGCAAAAGCTTGGTCGTAAGTTATTCTCTGCGACTTTCTTAACTGTTTTTTCGGTTCTTGTTCCATATTTGCAAAGGTAGGCAGTTTTTTTCATTTTTGACCCTTTTTGGCAAAAAAAACTTTTCAACAGTGGCACAAAGCCAATACCTGCTGGAAAATGCACTTTATCATACAGAATAAAATATTGAGAAACAACACATTGTAACATTTTGACTAAAAAAAGACAAGTTTATCGGAAATTTTTCGTATCTTTGTAGTTATTTTTAACCAATGCAATTCAAAGAAATAATAGGACAAAGAAAGCTGATAAACCAGCTTACGCGGATTATAGACAGTGGCAAAGTGAGCCATGCTCAGCTCTTTGTGGGCAACATGGGCTACGGTACTTTGGCCATTGCAATAGCTTATATACAATACCTGAACTGCAAAAACCGCCAGCATTACGATATTGGCGACCCCGACACCCAGCTGCAGGCCGACTCGTGTGGCGAATGCCCTAGCTGCAAGAAGATAAACGCACTGATGCACAGCGATTTGCACATAATTTTCCCGAATGCCACCACGAAAAAGGTGGACAAAAACCCCTCGTCGGCCGAATTTCAAAACGAATTTCGCGAATACGTGACCCAAAGCCACGGCTACTGCTCCTTCAACGGCTGGTTCCACCACATCGGCGCGGAGTCGAAACAGGGCATCATCAACGTGCGCGACGGCAACGACCTTATCCGCGACCTGAGCCTCAAGACCTACGAATCGGACTACAAGTCGGCGATAGTGTGGCTGCCCGAAAAAATGAACGTGGTAACCGCCAACAAACTGCTGAAAACCATCGAGGAACCATACGGCAACACCCTTATTCTGCTTGTGGCCGAAGAACAGGACCGACTGCTGCAAACAATATTGTCGCGCACTCAGCACATCAACGTGCGCCGCATAGACACGCCGAGCCTTGCGCAACGCCTGTCGGCAGAGCACCCCGACATCCCCACCGCAAACATAACCGACATAGCCACCGCAGCCGAAGGCAACTGCCTGCTGGCCAACGAGTTCGTCAACCAATCGGAGCAACAAAAACAATTTGCCCAACTGTTTGTGGACTGGATGCGAAAACTTTTCAAACTTGACATATACAACCTTTCGAAAACCGTCGACACCCTCGGCGACATGGGACTGGAACAGCAGAAACAGTTTTTGAACTACGCTCTGGACGTGTTCCGGGCCTGTTTTCTGAAAAACACCACAGGCAAGGCATCGGCATACACACTGTCGTTCAACGACCAGAAATTCAGCAATTCGTTCCCCAAAATGATAACCGTAAACAATATAGAAAATATAGAAAACGCAATAAACAATTCTTTATTCAACATAAGTCGCAATGCTTACGACAAAATCATATTCATGACACTGTCGTTTGCAATTAGTAAATCATTAAAAAACAGATAAATAAACCAATGGAAAACAACGATATAAAGCCAATCATCGACAATACGGAAAACGCAGAAAATGCGGAAAATACCGAAACCACCGCCAACGACGACCAAAACAGCCTCACCATGCCCGACACCGCGCCGGAACAGGACATCGACGACGTTTCATCGCTGGAGATTGAGGCCGTTATTGCCGAGCGCCGCAACCACAAACCCGTTACCGACCACGAAGACGAAGAAGGCAGCCCCCTGATGCAGGAGGAAAACTCAGTGGACGCATACCTCGAGGTGGACCCCAAAATATACAACGTGCCCTACAACGAGCCCGAATTCCTCAACCGAGGCTGCCACAACTGCCCCTGCTCATACAAACCAGTGCCCGAACAAGAACTGAACAGCTGCAGCAAACTGAACGCCAAAAACTGGATGAAAAACATACGAAAACCCTTCAACGAGAACAACTTCGATGTGGTGGAAGTGCGTTTCAAGAACAACCGCAAGGAATTTTTCCGCCTGCCCGACGGACTCGAAGTTACCGAAGGCGATGTGGTGGCGGTGGAAGGCATGCCAGGACACGACGTGGGCATTGTAAGCCTCACCGGCGAGCTCTGCCGCCTGCGCATGAAAAAGCATAAAATCGACCCTGCCTCGGAAAGCATCAAACGGCTGTTCAGAAGAGCAAAAAAAAGCGACATCGAGAAATGGGCCGAAACCATTCAGGAAGAAAAAAACATACTGATACGCACCCGCGAGATAAGCCGCGAACAGAACCTTGTGATGAAAATCAACGACGTGGAGATGCAAGGCGACCGCACCAAAGCCATTTTCTACTACACCGCCGACGAACGTGTGGATTTCCGCAACCTGATCAAAGTGCTTGCCGAGGAATTCAACGTGCGCGTGGAGATGCGCCAGATCGGCGTGCGCCAAGAGGCCAGCAAGGTGGGCGGCATAGGCACCTGCGGACGCGAGCTCTGCTGCTGCACCTGGCTCACCAATTTCCAGTCAGTAACCACAAGCGTGGCCAAAGCACAGCAAATAGTGCCAAACCCGCAGAAACTGGCCGGACAATGCGGCAAACTCAAATGCTGCCTCAATTTCGAATACAAAGTGTATGTGGATGCCCAAAAGGACTTCCCACCGGCAAACACTCCCATCCGGACAAAAAAAGGTCTGGGACTCTACAAAAAAACCGACGTGCTGCGCGGTGTGATGTGGTACGCCTACGAAGGCGAAAACGAACTCATAGCCATTCCCGCCAAATCCGTAAAGGAAATAATAGAAATGAACCGACGCCAAGAATACCCCGAACAACTCGAAGACTACCAAGTTGAACTGGCATCGGGCACCGCCATAATCGAAAATAGCGACACCGCCGAATACGAACGCGAACTGAAAATGATGGCCGACACCAGCCACGACATATCGCTCCAAAGCGGCGGAAATCAACACCAACAAAACGAACACAACAACGGCCGGAAAAAAGAAAGCAACAGCAACAACAGCAACAACAAACAAAACAAAGAACAAAAACAAGAACGCGCCAAAAACAACCAAAACAAAACCCAAAACCAGAACAACCGCAACCAGAACAACCGCAACAACCGGCGCAACAACAACCGCAACAACGGCAACAAACCAAACTACAACGAACAAAAACAGCAATGAAACCACGCACAGCGACAATGACAATAGCACTGGCCTGCCTTTTGGCGGCATGCAACAGCAACGTTTACTACTCCGAACACGAAAACGTTGACCCCGAAGGGTGGCACATGAACGACACCAAATATTTCACCGTTGATGTGGACAACACCCAACGCCTGTTCAACTTCTACGTGGACCTGCGAAACACCAACGACTACCCATACTCCAAAACCTTCCTGTTCATAAAAACCACCTTCCCCGACGGCGGCATTGCCATCGACACCATGGAATGCCCCCTTGCCAACCCCGAAGGACAATGGTATGGCAAAACATCGGGCAAATACGTGGACAACCGCTATTTTCTGCGCAAAAACGTGATATTCCCACAAACCGGACAGTACACCTTCGCCATAACGCAAGGCACCCGCGACACCAGCCTTGTGGGAATAAAAGACGTGGGCATTGTTATAGAATACGCCACAAAATAAAAGACAACGCACTATGGCACAAAACAAAGACACAAAAAAGAAACCGAAAAAAAACACACGGCGCTACTCGCGCCTGTGGTGGGCATTTGCAGGCCTGTGGGCATTCATATTCCTGTTTTTCTTCGCCCTCTCGATGGGATGTCTGGGATTTATGCCCACTTTCGAAGAACTGGAGAACCCGCAGAGCAACCTTGCCAGCGAAGTAATCTCCGCCGACGGCCAGATACTTGGTTTCATTGGCGTTGAAAACCGCTCCAACGTGGCTTACGACGAAATATCGCCCAACGTGATCAACGCTCTGATAGCCACCGAGGACGCGCGTTTCTACGAACATTCGGGGATAGACCTGCGAAGCCTCGGACGCGTGTTCGCAAAAACAATCATCGGACGCAGCAGCAGCTCGGGCGGAGGCAGCACTATCACCCAACAGCTGGCCAAAAACCTGTTCCCGCGCGAACGCAAATCGAAACTCGGCATAGCTTATTCCAAGTTCAAGGAATGGATAGTGGCCGCCAAGCTGGAGCACAACTACTCCAAAAACGAAATACTCACCATGTATCTGAACACCGTGGATTTCGGCAGCAACGCCTTTGGCATAAAAACCGCCGCCAAGACCTTTTTCGACAAAGCCCCTGGCGAACTCACCGTGGAAGAGGCCGCTGTGCTTGTAGGCCTGCTAAAAGCACCCTCCACCTACAACCCCGTGCGCAACCCCGAAAACGCCCTCAACCGCCGCAACACTGTGCTCTCGCAGATGATGAAATACGACTACCTCACCCAACAGCAATACGACAGCCTTGCGGCAATACCGATAAACATGAGCCGCTACTCGCCGCAGACCCACAACGAAGGCGAAGCCACATATTTCCGCGAGTTTATCCGCTCCTTTATGAAAGACTGGTGCAAAGAGCACAAAAAACCCGACGGCGGATACTACGACGTGCACAAAGACGGCCTGCGCATTTACACCACCATCGACTCGCGCATGCAACGCTACGCCGAACAGGCCGTGGCCGAACACATGGGCAAAGAGATACAACCCGCCTTTTTCAAAGAACTGAGCCGCCGCAAAAACCACTCGCCTTTCGTCAAAGTGTCGGAAAAACAGATAGAAACCTACCTGCTCAGCGCCATGCGGCAGAGCGAACGCTACAAAAACATGCGCGACGAGGGCAAAAGCGATGCGGAAATACGCAAGGCCTTCAACGAAAAAGTAAGCATGCGCGTATTCACTTGGCAAGGCGCCAAGGACACCATAATGAGCCCGTGGGACTCGCTGCTGTACTACAAGTCGTTCCTCAACGCCGGACTGATGTCCGTTGAACCCGGCACCGGGCACGTGAAAGCCTACGTGGGCGGCATCAACTACCGCTATTTCAAATACGACAACGTAACGCAAAGCCGCCGGCAGATAGGCTCCACTTTCAAACCCTTTGTATATACCTGCGCCATGATGAACGGCGTAACGCCTTGCACACAGGTGCCAAACTCCGAAGTGTGTTTCGAAAACGCCGACGGTACCGACTGGTGTCCCAAAAACTCCACCGACGCACGAAAAGACGAAATGGTAACACTGAAATGGGCACTGGCCAACTCGGTGAACTACGTGTCGGCATATCTTATGAAATACTACACCTCGCCCGAAGACGTGATATCGCTGGTTCGCAAAATGGGCATGAAAAGCGACATACCGGCCGTGCCGGCCATCTGCCTCGGCACCCCCGACCTCTCCGTTGCCGAAATGGCAGGAGCCATGGCCACTTTCCCCAACAGGGGCGAATACGTGGAACCAATATTTATCACCCGCATCGAGGACAACAAAGGCATGGTGCTGGCCACCTTCACCCCCGAACGCAACGAAGCCATCGACGCACAAACGGCTTACCTCACCGTGGAACTGATGAAAGGCGTGGTGGACGGCGGCACCGGCGGACGGCTGCGCTACAAATACGGCATCACCTACCCCGTGGCCGGAAAAACAGGCACCACTCAAAACAACTCCGACGCTTGGTTCATCGGCATGACACCAAAACTGGTTACAGCTGTGTGGGTGGGCGGCGAAATGCGCTCCATACACTTCAACAACATGACCTACGGACAAGGCGCCGCTGCAGCACTGCCCATCTGGGGACTGTACATGAAAAAAGTGTACGAAGACCCGAAGATAAACTTCTTCAAAGGCAATTTCGACACTCCCGCCAACCTGTCCGTAGAAATGGACTGCAGCAAATACCAGCAGGAAATACTGGAAGACGAGTACGAATACAACTTCTAAAACGTATATAATATAAGATCATAACTTGCCAACTACAAACCGCCAACTCAAAACTGCAAACTCAAAACTGCAAACTGCAAACTGAAAACTCAAAACTACAAACCCAAAACCACTAACTCAAAACCGCAAACTCAAAACTACAAACTCAAAACTGCAAACTCAAAACCGCAAACTCAAAACCGCAAACTCAAAACCGCAAACCCAAAACCGCAAACTCAAAACCGCAAACTCAAAACCGCAAACTGAAAACTGCAAACTGAAAACTGCAAACTGAAAACTGCAAACTGAATATGAACAACATACGCAACTTCTGCATAATAGCCCACATAGACCACGGCAAAAGCACCTTGGCCGACCGCCTGCTCGAGGTAACAAAAACCGTTTCGCAACGCGACATGGAAGACCAAGTGCTCGATGACATGGATCTTGAAAAGGAACGCGGCATCACCATCAAAAGCCACGCCATTCAGATGGAATACACCAAGGACGGACAGAAATACCTCCTCAACCTTATCGACACTCCAGGCCACGTGGATTTCTCCTACGAAGTGTCGCGCTCCATTGCCGCCTGCGAAGGCGCCCTGCTGGTGGTCGACGCCACCCAGGGCATTCAGGCTCAGACCATCTCCAACCTCTACCTCGCCCTCGACAACGACCTCGAAATAATTCCCGTGCTCAACAAGATAGACCTTGCCAACGCCATGGTGGAGGAAGTCTCCGACCAGATAGTGGAACTTATCGGCTGCAGCCACGACGACATTCTGCCCGCCAGCGCAAAAACGGGCCACGGCGTGGAAAACATACTCGACGCCATTGTAAACCGCATTCCCGCTCCCAAAGGCGACCCCCAAGCTCCGCTGCAAGCCCTTATCTTCGACTCGGTGTTCAACTCGTTCCGCGGCATAGTGTCGTATTTCCGCATAATGAACGGCACCCTGCGCACCGGCGATTTTGTGAAATTTGTAAACACCGAAAAGGAATACAACGCCGACGAAATTGGCGTGCTGAAACTGAAAATGGAACCCCGACAACAGCTGGCCGCCGGCGACGTGGGATACATCATTTCCGGCATAAAAACATCTAAAGAAGTGCAGGTGGGCGACACCATCACTCACGTGAAACGTCCCTGCGACAAAGCCATAGACGGGTTCGAAGCCGTGAAACCCATGGTGTTTGCCGGCGTGTATCCCGTGGACAGCGACGACTACGAGGAACTTCGTGCCTCGCTGGAAAAGCTGCAGCTCAACGACGCAAGCCTCACTTTCGAGCCGGAGTCGTCGCTGGCTTTGGGCTTCGGCTTCCGCTGCGGTTTCCTCGGACTACTCCACATGGAGATAGTGCAGGAACGTCTCGAACGAGAGTTCAACATGGACGTGATAACCACCGTTCCCAACGTGCAGTACAAAGCACACCTCACCAACGGCGACATTATAGACGTGTACAACCCTTCCGGCCTGCCCGAACCCAACTACATCGACTTTGTGGAAGAACCCTACATCAAAGCACAGATAATAACCAAAGCCGACTACATCGGTGCTATAATAAAACTGTGCATCGACAAGCGAGGCATACTGAAAAACCAAGTGTACCTCACCACCGACCGCATTGAGATAACTTTCGAACTGCCATTGGGCGAAGTGGTGTTCGATTTCTACGACAAACTGAAAAGCATCAGCAAAGGCTACGCCTCGTTCGACTATTACCAATGCGGCTACCAACCTTCAAAACTGGTGAAACTGGAGATACTCCTCAACGGCGACCCCGTGGATGCCCTTTCAGCACTTACACACGTGGACAACGCCTACCCACTTGGCCGACGCATGTGCGAGAAATTGAAAGACCTGATACCACGCCAGCAGTTCGACGTGGCCATACAAGCCGCCATTGGCAGCAAAATAATTGCCCGCGAAACGGTGAAAGCCGTGCGCAAGGACGTTACAGCCAAATGCTACGGCGGCGACATCACGCGTAAGCGCAAACTGCTCGAAAAGCAGAAGGAAGGGAAAAAACGCATGCGTCAGGTGGGCAACGTGGAAGTGCCGCAAAGCGCTTTCCTCGCAGTATTGAAACTGGATTGACACACCAATCTTTTTGCAAAAAACAGCACCTTAAACCGTTTTCTTTATCAACAATACGAGTTGCCAAAACACGGTACAAGTTTTTTATTGCCCGACCAAAAAAACATTTTTATGCGCTGAGCGCACAAGCATACGCCTCGCAACAGTCATGCTTGCTATACATCGATATCAAATAAAGACTCACTAAAAGCCACTTTTCGAACCAATCACACCATTCATTCGTCATAATCCCCCAAAAAAAAATCGTATCTTTGCAACCACTAACCGTCACAAAACATTTATGGAAATAGCTTTGATTGGCTACGGGAAAATGAGGAAATATATAACCTGTGCAGCTGCCATAAGCGGGGGCAAAACCGCACCAAAGCGTTTCGCCCGCCTTCCCCCAAACTCTACCGACTCACGCACTTTGTTGCAAAATGGGGTGGTGAGTGTCTTATTATAAATTTTGAAAAAAGAGAAAATATGAAACATGTAACCGTCTTTTTACCACAGTTGTTTGTGCACTTTTGGCAATGTCGCAAAGCATAGACATCCGTTTTTCAGGCCGCATGAACAATGTCGGCTATGTGCGTGCCGACAGTGTGGAGATTACAAACATCACTTCGTATTGGAGCGAAACACTTGTATATCCCGATACAGTATTGACACTTAGCGTGTTAGGCATAAACGATGTGAAAAACGGCCTTCTGGGCATGGAGGCATATCCCAATCCCCTCCGAGGTCAGGCCACCGCTGCCGTGCAACTTGCCGAAAGCGGTCCCGTGTCGGTAGCCATCTACGACCTTTCCGGCCGACGGGTGGCCAATTACTCCGGCAATATGGATGCCGGAAGTCACCTGTTCAAAATAAAGCTGCAGAAACGGCAGATGTATGTGCTATCGGTAACTTCCAAGCAGGGGCAACGCTCCACTAAACTGTTCAACGCTCAGGAAGGCGGCGAAAACAGCGTTTGCCTTGACGGAAAAGACCATTCGTTCGAAAAACTGGTGAGCGCCAATCCCTTCCATCGTGGCGATGTGCTGCGCATAAAAGGCTACACCATGTGCGGAGGAACAATGCTGGAAAGCGTTACAATGGAACTGCCGATAGACGCAAGCTGCGATATCAGATTGCCGTTCACCCACTATCCCGACGGGTGCTACCCGGCAGGTTCTCTGTATCTGCAACCAAACAGGTGCGTTTCGCCCAAGGCAATTTGCAGTGGAGCGCCAATGGCTCCCATGCTGTAGCCGGCGGCGGCACCGCTCCCGGTACTTGGCGTTTCGCCGAAAGCCAATTGGACTACGTGGGCGATGCAAGAGTGGGCACAGTGTATGTTGGCGGCACAAAATGCGACAACAGGCAGATTAGCAGCACTTATACCGGCTGGATAGACCTCTTTGGCTGGGGCACAAGCGGATACAACAGCAAATACCCGTATTGGACATCAAGTTTGGACACTGTTTATGGCAACGGCAATGCTGATATTACCGGCACCAATTACGACTGGGGTGTTTACAATGCCATAAGCAACGGCGGCAACATTCCGGGCGCATGGCGAACCCTTACGAAAAACGAATTGGATTATTTGGTCAACACACGGCCAAGTGGTACAGTAGTGAATGGAACAAACAACGCCCGATATACTATGGCCACGGTGGACGGTATATACGGGGTTGTTGTTTTTCCCGACAGCGCAAAAATTCAGATGTTCGATGTGCAGTGGGCAAGAATAAACGACACAAGCAATTTCGGCACCGTAATCACTGCCATGCAATGGTATAATTTAGAAAACATGGGATGCGTGTTCCTGCCTGCCTCAGGACAACGTTTTAACACCTCGGTGAATTTATCAGGTGAATATGGTGCATACTGGACATCAACGGTTTATAACGACACCACAGCCATTCAACTGCATTTTGCAGGGATTTGGGCCAGTTACGTAGTTTCTTCGTTCCACACTCCATGTAATGCCCATCGCCACAGAGGAATGTCTGTGAGGCTGGTAAAAGAGATACGTTAGATGTAAACTTTCGGGCGGGGCAACCGACAAATTGTTTTATGTAGCCTGTTGCGTGATTGGTTTTAGAATAAAAGCCAAGTGCCCCACCAAAATAAGGATTGCGATGCATATCCGTTCTTCCAAAACTTAGTATGCATTATACTTAAGCTATTGTGTCGTATCGGTAATAATCATTGCCCAAAGGCATCTTTTGCCATGCGTTTTTATCGAGTGCTATTGCCACAGCCCGCGTATTGGATACTGATTAGGCGACAATAAGAACATTCCTGCCCTAAAATTCCAAAAAAAATCGTATCTTTGCACCCACTAACCATCACAAAACATTTATGGAAATAGCTTTGATTGGCTACGGGAAAATGGGAAAAGAAATAGCATCCGTAGCCGCCGGACGCGGACACGAAATCACCGCAACCATCGACAGCGAGGCCGACTGGATGGAAAAAATCGACGACCTGCGCCAGAGCGACGTGGCCATTGAGTTCTCCACCCCCGACACCGCCGTGGACAACATCATGAAATGTTTCAACATCGGCATTCCCGTTGTGGTAGGAACCACTGGCTGGTACGACCAGCTGGACAGCGTTGTCCACGACTGCCGTCAGCGAGGCAACGCCGCACTTTTCGTGGCATCGAACTTCAGCATCGGCGTAAACATCTTGTTCGACATCAACCGCCGTTTGGCCGACCTGATGAACCGCTACCCGCAATACGACGTGCGGATAGACGAAACGCACCATGTCCACAAGCTCGACGCTCCCAGCGGCACCGCCATCACCCTGGCCAACGACATCATCAACCGCCTCGACCGCAAAGAGGAGTGGAAACTGAACGGAACCCAGCCCGACGAGCTATGCATCACCGCCCGCCGCGAAGGCGAAGTGTCGGGCACACACCAAGTTACATACAACAGCGAGGTGGACACCATATCCATCTGCCACGCGGCCAAGTCGCGCAAAGGGTTTGCCGTGGGTGCCGTGCTCGCTGCCGAATTCTTAGACGGGAAACGCGGATACTTTACCATGAACGACCTTCTGCAATAGTCGCCAAAACTCCTTTTTGAAGTGAAAAGCAAATCCACTCCGCTAAAAAGCCGAATAGTGCTGCCAGTGCTTGTGGCAGTACTGCTGTTGCTTATGTTCGGAGTATCGCTAGTAGGTGTTGTGGTCTTTTCGCCCTCCGAGGCGCTTGCATACCTCAAACAGGGCATCACTGCTGGCGACACCAATGTGGTTTTCTGGAACTTACGTTTGCCGCGCATAATACTCTGCGTGCTTATAGGCTCGGTGCTCAGCGTGTCGGGAGCCACGTATCAGTCGGTGTTCCGCAATCCCCTCACCGACCCCTACGTGCTCGGCATATCGTCGGGGGCGTCGCTTGGAGCGGCGGTGGCCATTCTGCTGGGCCTCGAAAGCTCGTTTTTCGGGGTGGGACTGCTGGCCCTTGCCACAGCACTGCTCACCGTGCTGCTGATATACAAAATTGCCTCCATCGGCAACCGCATGCACACCGCAACGCTATTGCTCACAGGCGTTTGCTTCACCTTTTTGGCCACAGCCATAGTGTCGTTCCTGATGGTGATAAATCAGGATAAGA
This sequence comes from uncultured Bacteroidales bacterium, assembly GCA_937915785.1. Classification (GTDB taxonomy): domain Bacteria; phylum Bacteroidota; class Bacteroidia; order Bacteroidales; family P3; genus UBA1219. The sequence goes on along the minus strand of CALGGY010000164.1, from coordinate 24,371 downwards.
TGGACCGCATCATTTTCTGGACCATGGGCAGCTTTGCCTCCGTGTCGTGGACCGACGTGCTGATAATGCTGCCCGTGGCAGTGGCGGGCATCGCCGTGGTGCTGTATCATGCCAAAGACCTGAACCTGCTGCTGGTGGGCAGCGAAACGGCCAAAAGTCTGGGCGTGGAGGTGGAACGTGTAAAAAAAACACTGCTGCTGGCTACCACGCTGATGGTGGCTTTTGCTGTGTCGGCCTGCGGAGTGATTGGTTTTGTGGGACTTGTGGTGCCGCACTGCATACGACTGGTGGTAGGCTCCGACAACCGCAGGATAATACCATACTCAATAGTGGTGGGCGGAATTTTTCTTTTGCTTTGCGACACGCTGTCGCGCACCGTGCTGATGCCCTCCGAAATTCCTGTGGGGAGCGTTACGGCACTTATCGGCGCACCAATGTTCATATACCTGCTCTACAAATCCAAAAAACGATACTGACATGCTGAAAATGAACAATTTATCGTACGCCTTCGGGGCAAAGCAGGTACTCAGCAACATAAGCCTCGACATTGCCGACGGCAGTTTCTACGCCGTGATGGGCGCCAACGGCTGCGGCAAAACCACCCTGCTTCGGTGTATGGACAACCTGCTCGGCATCCCGTACGATACCGTTTTCCTCGACGGTGTGGACATCCGCCGGATGAAAAGTCGCCAACGTGCCACCAAAATTGCATACGTGGCCCAGCGTCCTACCACCGACGTGGATTTCTCGGCTTTCGAAATAGTCCTGATGGGACGCAACCCTTACCAGACGCACCTGCAAAACGAGTCGCAGCACGACTGGGACATTGTGGAGCAATGCATGCGGCAAACCAACACATGGCACCTGCGCTGCTCCACCCTGCAGCAGATGAGCGGCGGCGAGGTGCAAAGGGTGATGATAGCCCGCGCGCTGGCTCAGCAAACGCCCATTCTGCTCCTCGACGAACCCCTTGCCAGCCTCGACATATCGCACCAGCTGGAGATACTTGGCATACTTTCGGCAATAAACCGCGAGCAGGGCAAAACCATAGTGCTTATAATCCACGACCTGAACATGGCCCTTCAACACTGTCCCAAACTAATATTACTTGAAAATCAACACATTGCCTATTGTGGCGACACACGACAGGGTCTTACCGAAGAAAACATACGCCGTGTTTTCGGAATCAATCCGAGTATCAGGGAAATAGACGGACAACAGTATGTTTTGATAAACGACACCAAACAGATACCTCGGCGCGATTTGTAGCAAATTGGTTCCACGTCTGCACATCTTAACGCCTTTACCAGTCAGTGTTAACAAAAAAAATCGTATCTTTGCACAATCAATCTGACGCACAAAAATGGATACCGTAAGAGCCAAAAAACACTTGGGACAGCACTTTCTGAAAGACCTCGGCATAGCCCGCCGCATTGCCGAAACCCTTGGCAACGAGCCACAAAACGTGCTGGAGATTGGCCCGGGCATGGGCGTGCTTACCCGGTTTTTGCTTGCCAACCCCAACTACAATCTGCAAGTGATAGAGATAGACACTGAATCCGTTGAGTATCTGCAGCATAATTTCCCCACCCTTGAAGGACGAATACTTTCCGCCGATTTTCTGCAGTGTGATTTGCCGTCACTTTTCAACGGAAATTTTTCGCTGATAGGCAATTACCCGTACAACATATCCAACCAAATACTGTTTCGGGTGTTCGAAAACCGCAACCGCATACCCACTGTGGCCGGCATGTTCCAGAAAGAGGTGGCCGAACGCATAGCCGCAAAACCCGGCAGCAAGACCTACGGCATACTCAGCGTGCTGCTTGGCGCTTTCTACCACATAGAGTACCTTTTCACCGTCGACGAACATGTGTTCATCCCACCGCCCAAAGTAAAATCGGCGGTGATACGTCTGCGGCGCAACGCCACCCCTACCCTGCCCTGCGACGAACAGCTCTTTGCAAGCGTGGTGAAAACCGGTTTCAACCAACGTCGCAAAACCCTTGGCAACGCACTGAAACCCCTTGGCCGACCACTTGCTCTTGTTCCCGAACGCATGCTTAAATCGCGCGCCGAACAACTATCGGTGGAAGATTTCATTAACCTGACATCAATTTTGCAAAACTCTTAAACACAGACTGTTATGACTATCACCTTTCTGATACTGCTTGCTTTTGTGCTTTCCATCGACGCCTACGTGGTGGCCGCCGGATGCTCTTTGTCGAAAAAAATAGCCTACTCGCAAGGCTTTCTGCTGGCGGTTTGTTTCAGCATTCTCCACACACTTCTGCTCATTGGCGGATACTACATTGCATGGGCGATGAAATCGGGCGAAACGGTGTACGACACGCCTCTGGCCGCCATTATGCTTGTTTTTGCCGGAGTTAAGATGATTTTACGTGTGGTCCGCAAAAACAAAGACGTGAACACCACATACGTAACCGACTCAAAATCAATTCTCCTGCTATCGCTCGCCACCAGTATCGACTTTTTTATTGTGGGGCTTGGATTAGGCTTTGCACCTGACGGGAAAAGCATTTTGTGGTGCGCCATACCGCTGATGTTTTTCACGGTGGTGAGCACGTTTTTCGGCGTATTGATGGGCCGTCAGCAACAGCGCAAGGCACGCCGCTGGGCCACTTTTGTTGTAGGACTGCTACTGATAGGTCTGGCCATACTTCTAATTGTAAAAATGCAAAATGCCTGACAACCGATGACCGACACACAACAAGAAATAACCCGACTGCTGCTTGCCACCCGCCGCAGAGGCATGGAATACGTGGTGGCTTTTTTGAACGACAACGATTTTTTCACCCTTCCCGCTTCCACACGCTACCAAAACCGCGATATGGGCGGGCTGGCCAACCACTCGCTGGCGGTGTACAGGCTTGCCATGCAATTCCGGCACGAAGCCATAGCACAACATCCAGAAACAGAGACGCTTATCCCTGCCGACAGCGTAACCGTTGCCGCACTGCTGCACGACACCTGCAAAGTGTTCAACTACGCAGCCGACGCCAACGACAGCACCACTTTCCACCACAACTACCGCTTCCCCGTGGGGCACGGCGAGAAATCGGTGATAGCACTGCTTCGCTGCGGATTGGAACTAACCGACGAGGAAATAATGGCCATACGCTGGCACATGGGCCCTTACGAGCTGCCCGAACGCGAATTGTCGCAAGAGCGGCTGGAGTACAACATTGCCATGAAACGCACTCCGCTTTGCAGACTTATACAAAAAGCCGACAAAGAGGCGACAAAACAAAATTTGGAATCAGCCCAATAATTTTTCCAATTGCCATTCGGACAAACTGCATGACCCAAAAAGCCATGCTCTGCTGCATTATTCCCTGTAATACACCCTCTTCACGCGGTGCGAGATGGATGTGAGTATTTCGTAAGTGATTGTTCCCGAATCGGCGGCTATCTGTTGCAGCAGCTTGGCATCGCCAAAAACCACAACGTCGTCGCCCTCAGCACATTGCACATCGGTAACATCTATAAAACACATATCCATGCAGATGGTGCCCACTATGGGAGCCACCTTGCCGTTTATCACCACCTTGCCGTTGCCATAGCCCAAGCGGCGGTTCAGTCCGTCGGCGTAACCTATTGGAATTATGGCAATTTGCGAAGGACGTTGGGCCACCCATCGGCAGTTGTAGCCCACCGAGTCGCCTTGCGGTATTTGCTTCACTTGCGAGATACGGGTTTTCAAACGGCTCACCACCTGCAGATGTTTCTGCACCTCTGGCTCTGGCGATATGCCGTAAAGCCCTATGCCAAGCCGCACCATGTCCATATCGGCTTCGGGGAAACGTGTGATGCCCGACGAGTTCAGTATATGGCAGCAAATGTGCTGATTGCCAAGCAGTTCCTTAAGCCGTCCGCTCCATTGGCGGAAATTGCTTATCTGCCGGCGGGTGAAATCGTCCATCGCTGGGTCTTCGCTGCAAGCAAGGTGCGAAAAAATGGATTTCACATCCACCACATCCTTCAGCTCGTTAATACGGAGGCCAAGCTCTTCGATGTCGTTTTCCAAAAATCCCAGCCGGTGCATACCAGTATCTAACTCTATATGAATGGGATAAGGCTCGTCGCCATACATCCGTGACACATCGGTGAACATCTTCAGTATGCGCAGGCTGTAGATGTCGGGCTCCAAGCGGTGTTTTATAATGCTGTCGAAACTCTCCTCTTCGGGGTTCATCACCATAATGGGCAGAGTGATGCCGTTTTGGCGAAGGTCCACCCCCTCGTCAGTGTAGGCCACCGTAAGGTAATCCACGTGGTTGGTTTGCAACGTGTTGGCAATCTCCACATTACCGGCGCCATACGAAAAAGCTTTCACCATTGCCATCAGTTTGGTGCTGGGACTTATCCTCGAACGGTAGTAGTTGAGGTTGCGCACCAGAGCATCAAGGTTCACCTCCATTATGGTTTCGTGCGATTTGCGCTGAAGGAGCTTCGATATTTTTTCGAAATGATAAACGCGGGCACCCTTGAGCAGTATGGTTTCGTTTTGGAAGTCGGAAAACAGGTAGTTGCGGATAAAATCGTCGGTGTCGGCGAAAAACACGCTGCCGTCGGCAAAACGGGCGGCGTTCCGTTTCAGGGCCTCGCCGATGCCGATAAACTTGGTAATTCCGCGTTTGGCCACAATGTCGGCCACTTCGGCGTAGAGGTCGGGTTCCATCACGCCAGACTGCATTATGTCCGACATTATCAGCGTTTTTTTGCTGTGTTGGCGTTCCTGTTGCACAAAATCGAGGGCAATTACCAGCGAGTTGAGGTCGAGGCTGTAAACGTCGTCAACCAGCAGACAGTCGTTGACACCCTCTTTCAGCTCCATGCGCATGGCCACGGGCGCCAGCTGCGGGGTGCGTTTCTGTATCTCCGAAGGCTGGTAGCCAAGATACAAAAGCAGTGATATGCAGTGCATTGCGTTTTCCACCGAAGCTTTATCGGTGAACGGAATAGCGGTAGAGAAAACGTTTCCTGCGTACTGCACCGAAATTTCGGTATTGTCGCCAACTATTTGGGTTCCAATCAGTTTCACCTGTACGCCATTGTCGTGACCCCACGAAAAAAGTTTTATGTTGCGGAAAGTCTCTGTGGCGGCGATGGTGGAGCTTATCTCTTTGTGGTCGTCGCAGTAGATAAGCACGTCGCAATAGGCAAAGAGCCTCATTTTTTCGGTAATTTTTTGATGGGTGTTGATGAAATTTTCGTCGTGGGCATGACCGATGTTGGTAAAAATGCCAATGGTTGGCTGAATGACATCCTGCAAACGAGCCATTTCCTTTGGCAAGGAGATACCGGCTTCGAACACAGCGAAATCGTTATCGGCAGACATCTGCCAAACGGAAAGCGGCACACCTATCTGCGAGTTGAAACTGCGTGGGCTGGCCACCACATTTTTATCGGGCGACAGAAGCTGCACTATCCAGTCCTTGACCACCGTTTTGCCGTTGCTGCCAGTGATGCCCACCACTGGTATCCGGAACTGCATACGCCGATTTTTGGCCACAGCCTGCAGCGACGCAACCACATCATTGACTATCAAAACATTGGCATCGCCCTTGGCTATCAGCCCTTCGGCAATGAAAGCATCGGCTTCGGAGGGCAGCACAAAACTGCGCACTCCCTTGGAATACAGCTCGTTGACATAATTACAGCCCGAATTGCGTTTTGTGGGGATGGCGAAAAACAGTGTGGTCTGAGGCTTGGTAAGCGATCGGCTGTCGCTAAGCAGTGTGGCTATGGCCGACTGCGGAGTGGACAGGCTCTGTGATGTAGTATGCAGTATATCAGCAATTTGCTCTATTGTACAAGTGGCTGCCATAAAAAGAACTTTATTTTTTTGTTAATATCGGTCGTTGTATTTGTCGTAATTGTCGTCGTAGAGGTCGTCGGGGCGCGATTCGTCGCGTTTTTGTTGCAAAATTTGCATCACTTCATCGTCAAGCAGCACATTGGGGTCGTAGCGACGCAACAAATCCTCCAAGTAAATGCAGTCAATATCCACATTATGCAACAGCAGACAGGCCTCGTTTTTGCGACCGGTGTTGTAGTAGGCCACCGCCAGCGGCACATACAGGTCGTCGTCGTCGGAGATGTGCTGTTCGGCCTCCGACACGGTATCTATAACATCCTCGTAACGTTTCAGCTCCAAAAGCAGTTCCAAATACTGCAGCCACGCACTTTTGCTTTCCGGAAAACGGGCCGTAAGAAAATGCAGTGTGTTTTCGGCACGCTCGGCATCGTGGAACTCGTAGCGGTACAGATGCGCAAGGTCCTCGTACGAAGTGTCGAAAAACGGGTTTATGGCAATGCTTTCCAAAAACAGCTTTTCGGCAGAAGCAGGGTCATTCATACGCGCATAGCAGTTTGCCAACTTATTGCGTGTCAGATAATTGACAACCACGTCATCGGAATGCTCCGAGTCGAGATAATCGATGACCTTGCGGTAATATGGTGCGGCGGAATAATAATTGTGGGCCATGAAATATGCGTCGCCAAGCTGTGCGTTTATCAGGTATTTGTCGACTTCGGGGACATTTTGCAGAGCCTCGTAAGCCACGTTAAGGTCGTTGGTTACCGTAAATTTGGTCATATACGCCAGAGTGCTGTGCGGGTTTATGGCAAGAGCGTAGTTGCTGGCGTCGATGGCCTCGTCGTCGTGTTTCAGCTCGTAATGGCACATGGCCACATACACCCAAGCGTTGCAGGAGTAGGGATTTTCCTCGATATACGACTCGAAAAATTTGAGGGCAGCCTCGTACACCTGCGGTATCGGAGTAAGCTCATGATAAATGTTGGTAAGGAAATCCTCGTCGTCATCGGCTTTTATGGCAATGCGTTTCTGAAAACACTCAAAAGCTTTGTCCACATTGCAGTGTATAAGGTACTGCTGTATCATCAGGTCGTAAACATCGGTGTTTTCGGGGTCGATGCGGATTATTTTTTTCAGATAGGCCATTGCCTTGTCGAACTTGTTGTTGTAAAGGTAGCAGTCGGCAAGTCCCATCATCACACCTTCGTGGTCGGGCTCCAACTTTTCGAGGTTCAGCAGTATGTGCATGGCGCTGTCCACATTGCCCTGAACATAATATATGTGAGCCCGTTGCACTTTAACATCCGTATTGTCGGGGTACATGCGTTCGGCGACTTTTATCACCTTCTCCACCTCAGGATTGATGTCGTGAAATGGCGTTTCTTCCGAATAATAAAAGTCTATGATGTCAAAAAAATCGTCCACATCACGATAAATGTTGGGATTTTTCTCGAAATCCAACACCAGTCGTTTCACGCGTCTGCTCGTATTCTCAAATCGTCGGTCGTCCATAATATTGTATGATTCAGGTTTATGAAAAAATATGCCAATAGTATGCCTGTTTTGCAAAAATAACTCTTTTTGCAATCAAGCGATACGCTTTCGGCAAATAATTATCAACACAAAAAAGGTACTAACTCGAAGCCGAATATCATATTGCCGTGTAAGAGCTGGATAATCAGCTAATTATCCAACTCTTTCTTGGCGTTGTCCACCATAAAATGCAGGCGGTTGAATATGTTGGCGTCGGAGGTGCTGCTGTCGAAATCGAGGAACAGCAGGTTCATTTTGGGATAGAGTTTCTTCACCCGTTTCTCCACACCTTTGGAAATCACGTGGTTGGCAATGCAGCCGAAGGGTTGCAGGCTAACAACGTTGTTCATCCCGCTTTCGGCAAAGCTTGCCAGCTCGGCGGGAATAAGCCATCCCTCGCCAAAATTGGCCGACATGTTGATGATATTCGAAGCCAGCTTGGCATCGTGGAAAATGTCGGCAAACGGTCTGTAATATGGAAATTCGGCTCCAATTTTGTCGAACTTGCGTACCACAGTGCGCAACACCTTATAAAGTGCGTCGGTAATAAACAACGGCACGCTCTCTTCCTTGATGTTGTTCTGACGGTTTATGTGTTTGTTCACAAAACTGTTGGCAAAGAAATTGTACATCGACGGGGCTATCACTTCCACGCCTTGTTCCGAGAGCCATTCCAGCACATTTTTGTGGCTGAACGAGTTGTATTTCACATAAATTTCGCCTACCACACCCATAACGGGAGCCTTCACATCGGGGCGTATTATGGTTTTGTACTCCTCCACCGCCTCTTTGAACAGACGCGGCAAGGCTTTGTGGTCGCGTTTTTCCACGCATGGCAGTGCTTTTTCTATGTACTTGTAACGCAGCTTTTTGGCAATGCCTTTCTCCGTTTCCCTCACCACCGAGGCGTAATACAGCCGCGATATGCAGTCGGCGTAGAGCAGTGCGTACACGGTGATGGTGATGTTGCCCTTTAGCTTCATCTGGAAACCGGGCTGCTCGTTGTACAGGTCGTTGCCAAAGGCTACGGAGATAACCGGTATGTTATATCCTGCCGAAATCAGCGCGTCCTTGATAAGCGCCAGATAGTTGGTGGCGCGGCACTGGCCTCCTGTCTGGGTCATGCCAATGGCCACGTTGTCGAGGTCGTACTGGCCGCTTTTCAGGGCTTTGATGATGCTTCCGATAACGATGGTGGCGGGGTAGCACACCTCGTTGTTGGAGTATTTCAGTCCTGTTTCGGCGGCTTCCATGTCGCCCATGGGCAGGTTTACAAGATTGTAGCCCATCAGCGAGAAAATGGCGGGCAGGAACTCGGAGTAGCCTTCGGCGAAATAGGGTGCCAAAATGGTGCGGTGGCGCTCCTGCTGGGTGAACATAGGCAGTTTCACCGGCGGCTGGTAGCCGGAGCGGGTGTGGCTGAAACGGAGGCTCTCCACCAGCGAGCGTATGCGCAGACGTAGCGAGCCGATGTTGTTCACATCGTCGATTTTTAGCAGGGTGAGGCTTTTGCCACTGCGTTTCAGCACGTCGCTTATCTCGTCGATGATGAAAGCGTCGGGACCGCAGCCGAAAGAGGTAAGCTGCACAAAATGAATGTTTTCATCACTTTGTGCCACGTACTTGGCGGCCTTGAACACACGGTTGGGGTAGGCCCATTGCGAGATGGCGTTTATTTCGCGGAACACGTCGTCGCCGTCCATCAGGGTGATGTTTTCTGTTATCACATCTATGCCCATGTCGGTGATGCAGTCGGAGATTTTGTGCTGTATCAGCGGGTCGATATGGTAGGGACGTCCGGCAAGCATTATCACCATGCGGTTTTCCTTTTTGGCCTGCTCCACAATGTGGCGGTTTTGTTCGGCAAGGGTAACCACGTAGCGTCGTTGCTCCTCCACCGCCGCCTCGAAAGCCTCTCCAGCGATTTTCTTGCTGATTCCCAGCGAGGTAAGGTACTTCACACACGACTTTTTCAGCAGTTTGATGTTGTTGAAAGATGTGGTGGGGTTGTCCAACGGTATGCCGTAGTTGGCCAATGGGTCGATGGAGCTGATGATGACGTCGGAATAACCGGCCACCACAGGACAGTTGTAGCTGTTGCTCGATTTGGCGTCCTCCTTGGTTTCGAAAATGGCGTAGGGGTAGAAAATGCGGTCCACCTTGCGCTCTATCAGGTCCATGATATGACCGTGCATCAGCTTGGCGGGGAAACAGATGTTGTCCGACATTATGGAGTGTATGCCTTTTTCGTAAAGCTTGTTGGTGGACGGACGCGAAAGCACGGGCTGTATATTGCAGCAGGTAAACATCTTATGCCAGAACGGATAGTTCTCGTACATGCCCAGTCCGCGCGGTATGCCTATTTTCAGGATGGGATTTTTCACTTTTTCGCGGTCGAAAAGCATCTGATAACGGGCATGGTGCTGGTTTATGCCCTTGCGGCTGCTCTCCGACTTGTTGGAATATATCTTTTCGCAGTTGTTGCCTGAATAGAACTTGTTACCGTTGGCAAATTGGAAAATTTTGACGGTACATTTGTTCTCGCAGCCAGGGCACACTTCGAAATGCGACTCGTACTGCCGCGACTCCACCAGCTCGTCGAGGGTTATGGCGCGGTCGCTGGGCAAATGGTTTTCCAATGCGTAGAGTGCGGCCCCATATGCGCCCATCAGTTCGGGAATGTCGGAGTAAGCCACCTGCACGCCGGTCATTAGCTCCAATGCACGCACTATTGACAGGTTGCGGAATGTACCCCCCTGAACCACAATGTTATTGCCAAGTTCCTTCACATCCTTGAGTTTCAACACTTTGAACAGACAGTTTTTTACAACGGAATAGGAGAAACCGGCGGCAATATCGTCCACTTCGGCGCCCTCGCGCATTGCCTGTTTCACTTTGGAATTCATAAACACGGTGCAGCGGGTTCCGAGGTCGCAGGGATTTTTGGCAAAACACGACATCTGCGCAAACTCAGCCACAGGATAGTTGAGCATGTTGGCAAAATTTTCGATAAACGATCCGCAGCCCGAAGAGCAGGCCTCGTTTATCTCCAGCCGTTTGATGATACCGTTTTCGATAAACACGGCTTTCATGTCCTGACCGCCGATGTCGAGTATGAAACTAACGTCGGACATTATTTTGCGGGCGGCCATATAGTGGGCTATGGTTTCGATAATGCCACGGTGCAACCCGAAAGCGGTTTTTATCAGATTTTCGCCATAACCAGTTGTGGCACTGCCTATTATACGTATTTCGCGGCCATGGCTGCGAGCCTCGTCGCGCAAGCGTTTCAATCCTTCCCAAAAGGCGTTGAAACTATCGCCGTTGTTGCGACTATAGTCCTGAAATACAACATTTTGTTTTTTGTCGATAAGAACAATTTTGGTGGTTGTGGAGCCGGAGTCGACGCCAAGGAAACAGTCAGTATCCCGCAACTGTTCCCACGATGTTTTGCCCACGGCACGGCAGCCTTTGTGTTCTTTCCATGCTTCGAACTCCTCGTGGGAGCGGAAGAGTGCCGGCAGCCGCCGCGAGGTGCCGTTTAGAAGAATTCCACCGTCGTTTTCAAGAATCCGTATCACCGACGAGAGCTGTCGGGCCGGCAGGTCGTTTTTCAGGGAGATGAGCGACGAGCCCCAAGCTGGCACATACTGCGCGTATTCAGATAGCACGCAATCCTCCTCCTTGAGTCCGAGCTGGTTCATAAAAGCCTTTTTCAGCTGTGGCAGAAAGGCGAAGGGCCCGCCGCAGAAAAACACTTTTGGCAGCACGTCGGTGCCACGCGAGAGCGATGATATAACCTGAATTGCCACGGCGTTGAACACCGAGGCGGCGATGTCGTTTTTGCTAACCTTGCGGCTTACAAGGTTTTGAATATCTGTACGCGAGAACACTCCGCAGCGCGAGGCTATGGGATATATGGTTTCGGCGGTGCTGGCAAGGGTGTCGAGCTCTTTGGTGGTAACGTTGAGCAGGGTTGCCGTCTGGTCGATGAAAGCGCCGGTACCGCCTGCGCAGCTGCCGTTCATACGCATGTCGGGCGACTTGTGCTCCTCAAAGAAAATCATCTTGGAGTCCTCGCCCCCGATGTCGATAAAGGTGCGTATCTGGGGGAATTTGGTTTTGATAAGTTCGGCAGAGGCCACCACCTCCTGCACAAAGTTGATGCCCGCCGCTTCTGCGTAGCCCATACCCACCGAGCCGGTGAGGGTAGCACACAAATTGCAGTCGCCGAGAGTGTCGAGCATCTTGCGGTAGGTTTCGAGAGCGGTGCCGCGGATGTCGGTGTTGTGGCGGCGGTAGTCGGAATAGATGATGTCGCCGCTTTTGTCCACCACGGCCACTTTCAGTGTGGTGGAGCCTATATCAACACCGAGGTAGTAAAGGGGCAATGATTCTGTCATAGGTCATAAAAAGTGGTTAAAGACGTTTCAAATCTGCTATGGTTTGTGTAGGATTTGGCGATGAAAAGACGCTGCTGCCTGCCACCAGCACGTCGGCGCCGGCAGCGTAGAGTTTGGCTGCGTTGGCAAGGTTCACACCGCCGTCTATCTCGATGAGGCATTGTGGGTTTTTGCGAAGGCACAGCTCTTTCAAGGCCGATACTTTGGAGTAGGTGTTTTCGATAAATTTTTGTCCGCCGAAGCCGGGATTTACGGACATCAGCAGTACAAGGTCACAGTCCTGCACGGTGTCTTCGAGCAGACTTACGGTCGAGTGCGGGTTTAGCGCCACTCCGGCCTGCATTCCGGCGTCCTTTATTGCGTTGATGGTGCGGTTTATGTGGTTGCAGGCCTCATAGTGGAAAGTGAGAATGTCGGCGCCGGCGTCGCGGAACGACTGCACGTAGCGGGCTGGGTCAACAATCATCAGATGCACGTCGAGCGGCTTGCGGGCGTGTTTTTTGATATGTTTCACCACGGGCTGGCCGAAAGAGATGTTGGGCACAAAAACACCGTCCATCACATCCACATGGAGCCAGTCGGCTTGGCTGTTGTTGAGCATTTCGATGTCGCGCTGTAGATTACCGAAGTCGGCGGAGAGCAGCGACGGGGAGATTAAGTGGTTGTTGGTCATATTTTTATAATATATTATATTTCAAAACTTGACAATATCACATCTTTTTACTCATTAAACAAGCACAATTGGTCAGGAAAAATTGAACAATTGCTATCAACACCTATGGTTGTGTGGACTGTTTTTCTCTCAAAAACTTCACTTATGGACCGAGCCACACACCACATCAACACTGGGGGAACGGCGTTACCAATAGCCTTATATTGTCTTATTTGGGATACTGAATCCAGTTTGAAAGAGTCCGGGAACGACTGGATTCTTGCTGCTTCACGAGGCGAAAAGCGACGATAGCGACCATTAACAATAAATACAGGATCTGTGCTGTTCAAACTAACTTTTGCAAGGTGTGCACTTATCGTATTACATGGTTCTTCTAATCGCATAGCTCTACCTTTATTCATTTTTTCTTTTACAGCCATCATTCCCGCAACAGCCTTGTCACTAAAAAACAAGTCCGCATTTTCATTCTCTTCTTCCATTATCACATCTTGTAACACTTTTCTTTCACTTGAGGATATCGTTGATGGAAATCGAAAGCTCATATAATCATCAACATTCCTAAATCCTGCTATAATAACTCTTTCTCGTTTTTGTGGAACACCATACTCCCAAGCATTCAATAATTTGTAAGAAACAAAATAACCAGCATCTTTAAATTCCTTAATTATCATCGGAAAAGCCTTGCCCTTATTGGCAGAAAGCAACCCTTTGACATTTTCCGCAATGAAAAAACGAGGTTGTCGTTCTTTGAGGATTTTAACCATTTCAAAAAAAAGCATACCGCGTTCGTCTTTGTAGCCAAGTCGTGGTGGATTCTGTGCTGAAATTGAAAATGATTGACACTGGAAGCCTCCAATGAGCATGTCAAAATTGGGCATACGCGCTATGTCTATTTCACGCACATCCTTGACAATGCATTTGTGCTTGAAATTATCATTGTATATTTGTGTGCAATATGGGTCGTTACCCACGGAATATACAATATCAAAGGAGTTCCGTTGATAATCTTTCCCCAAATAAGAAAAGCCACCAAGCACACCCAAATCCATACCGCCACAGCCACAGAATAAAGATGCAACTTTCACCTTTTCCATACCAATAATTTTGTGGGGTTAAAGTCATCTTCGGAGAATGAAATCTCCATTCCATCACGTGGCTCTGCATAAATCTTATCTGACTTATACAACCCAACCGGATTGCGCAGAATAAAAAGCGTCTTGTCGTTCTCGCTCAACATTAGACGATACACACAATAATGTTCCTTAATGGTTCCAGCAACACGCCATTCATTTACTGACATATGAAATCCATACAATTGTATTCTCTTTTTGCTGATTGTTGTCTTGCAGACCTTGTGGTTATTTTGAAAAGTTACAAGCGCATCTTTCCAATTGTCAATTCCAAGTAACACATTATAACCAGCCTGCTCAAAGCCTAGAGAAAGTCCTCCACAGTCACAGAACAAGTCTATCACATTTGCTGTCTTTTTATTTTTTTCCATACAACATGATACGCATTAACAAATAGAGAAACTGATAGGCTCCTTAAACAGAATTTCTCCACGCCAATCCATTACATAAACAAATGAACAACTGGAATCATCCATATTCAAAATAATATTTTCGACAATGTGTTCCATTTCGTTTCCTACGACAATAAAATCGCTAATTGGATAAACACGCGACTTCCCATTTGGAAATGACACTTGCACATTATTTCCTTTTATCTCACCCTTCCTACTCATATTTTTATTTTGTCGAAGTTTTTGCCATACACGCCTTGCACTTTGCTTACGGAGACGAAAGCCGAGGGGTCGATGCGGTTGATTATCCGCATCACTATGGGTTTGTCGGCGCGGTGGGTCATAACTATGAGCACTTTGCTGGGATTGTGGCTGTAGCAGCCCTCTCCATCGAGCAGCGTGGCGCCGCGTCCCACCTCGGTGGTGATGGCTTCGCCTATTTCGCTGTTCATGCCGGAGAACACCATTATCTGGTACGACTGTTTGTTGCCGTCTATCACCATATCAAGCACGTATGTCATGGTTACCATTACTATGTAGCCAAACACCACATTCTCCAACCTGCCTGAAATAAAATACGAGGAACCTATGATAAAAATGTCGAGATACATGATGACCTTGCCTGGAGAAACATTGTAGAACTTGGTGAGTATCAAGGCTATAATGTCGGTGCCACCGCTGTTGCCGCCCATTGCGAAAGCCAGTCCTATGCCGCCGCCGCACACGGCCCCGCCTATGATGGCGCACATAAAACCGCCAAACTCGTCAACGTTGAACAGCTTCTCCACGTCCAATATCTGCTGCCACAAAATAAAAGCCAGCGACGACATCACTATGCCGAAAATGGTCTTCACACCGAATTTGGGTCCCAGCACCTTGAATCCGATGGCCAGCAACACGGCGTTGATAAAAAGGTTGAGGACACCTATGGGGATGTGTATGCCGCATGCGTAGTATATGACCGACGATATGCCGCTCACCCCGCCGCCCACTATCTTTGCCGGAAGCATAAACGCCGACCACGCAAAGGTGTAGGTAAGTATGCCGAGGGTGATCAGCACGTATGATAATATCTCGTTTTTGAGATTTATTGATTTCTTCATTATTTTTGTTTATTATTTATATGTCAATAAATTGCAACGATATGCGGAGAAACCGTCCCCCGCATATTTAAACTTGCAAATATAAGAAAAAAAATCCGTTTTTGCAAATGGAAAGATTTTCCGGAATACGGAGATGCGTCAAAATGCAGATTGTATCCGGATTGCAACCATGGCCAATGGTGGCCGGAGTACTACGATGTGGAGCGTGGACGTGTGATAAAAGTCAACAGACACGACTGCCGGGTGCAAAGCAACACCTTTAGGTTTGTAAAATAGCGCTTTATTGCCAATGCCACTGCTCCCACAGCAAGGGAGACCACTTCTCACCTATTCATCAGCAAATCAGCTCATTGGCCAGCTGTGCAAAGTCTATGCCGTCGAAATTGCCGGAGCTCATCATAAGCAAATTGCTGCCGGGCCACTCCATCCGCAACAGGTGTTGTCGCAGCATGGCCGAGTCGGTGAACACCACGATTTTGTCGTTGCAGAAAGCCGCACGCACTTTTTCGGGGTCCAGCGGAGGCAGTTTTTTGTGTGCCACAGCGTGGGGGTTGAAATACACCATAGGCACATCGGCCAAGTCCATGCAGCCGGCATATTGTGCCAGAAACTCAGGCGTAAGGCTGCTGAAAGTGTGCAGCTCCATGCAGGCTACCAGCCGGCGGTCGGGGTACTGCTCTTTCATAGCAGCAATGGTGGCGCGCAGTTTCGAAGGGGCATGGGCAAAATCCTTGTAAACTGCCGTCAGGGTGTTTTTCTTCACCAGTTCCAAGCGTTTGGAGGCACCTTTGAAAGTGCTTATCGCCGAAAGGAAATCCTTATCGCTGATACCCAAGGCATTGCAGGCGTTTTTGGCAGCCATGATGTTTTGAAGGTTATGCCGTCCGAAAATCATCAGCGGAGTTTTGGCACCGTCGGGAGAAACGATGTGGGTGGTGCCGTTACTTATCTCGTAATTAGCTGTGTGATAACCTATTGCGGCAATATCGCCACGTTTCACGCTTTCGGCCACCGAAACCACATCCTTGTCGTCGGCGCAGTAGATGAGGGTGCCGCCCGGACGTATCAGCCTGATAAACTGTGCAAACTGCTCCTTGTAGATGTCGAAAGTGGGGAAAACGTTGATATGGTCCCACGCTATGCCGCTGATGACGGCGATATTGGGCTGGTATAGGTGGAATTTTGGCCGGCGGTCGATGGGCGAAGTAAGGTATTCGTCGCCTTCAATCACCATCACTCGGGCCTTGTGCGACAGCCGCACCATCACCTCGAACCCTTCCAGCTGTGCGCCCACCATGTAGTCGGCGTCGATGCCAAGGTGTTGCAGCACGTGCAAAATCATGGCTGTGATGGTGGTTTTGCCATGGCTTCCGCCGACAACCACACGGGTTTTGTCCTTCGACTGCTCGTAGAGGTATTCGGGATAGGAGAAAATCTTGATTCCCAGCTCTTTGGCACGCAGCAGTTCGGGGTTGTCCTCGCGGGCGTGCATGCCAAGAATTACGGCGTCGAGGTCGGTGGTGATGACTTCGGGTTTCCAGCCGATGTATGCGGGCAGCAGACCGTATTTCTGCAAACGGCTCTTGGCGGGGTCGAAAATCTCGTCGTCGGAGCCGGTTACGTGGTATCCCTTTAGGTGCAGGGCTATGGCAAGGTTGTGCATGGCGCTTCCGCCAATGGCGATAAAATGAACGTTCATACTTATTACAATTTACAATGGACAATTTACAATGGACAATGGACAATGGACAATGGACAATGGACAATTCCATATCTTAACTTCTAACTCTTAACTCTTAACTCTTAACTCTTAATTCTTAACTCTTAACTCACGCCAGCATTGGTGCAATGCGTTGAATGCCAGTTACAAGGGTGTCTATCTCCTGTTTGGTGTTATACACTGCAAACGAGGCTCTTACGGTGCCGGGTATGCCGTAGCGGTCCATAATGGGCTGTGTGCAGTGGTGTCCGGTACGCACGGCAATGCCAAGTTTGTCGAGCAGAGTGCCAGTGTCGTAGGGATGTGCGGTGCCTATAAGGAACGAAATTACCGATGTTTTGTGCGGTGCGGTGCCAAAAATGCGCAAACCGTCGATGGCGCTGAGCTGCTCGGTTGCGTAATGCAGCAGTTCGGTCTCGTATGCCGCAATATTCTCTACACCAAGGTCTTGCATAAACTCTATGGACGTTTTCAGTGCCAGAGCGTCGCCCACAGAGGGGGTGCCGGCCTCGAATTTGAACGGCAGTTCGTTGTAGGTGGTGCGCTCAAAGGTAACGTCCTTTATCATCTCGCCGCCGCCTTGGTATGGCGGCATTTTGTCGAGCCACTGCTCTTTGCCGTACAGCACGCCGATGCCCATGGGGGCGTACATCTTGTGTCCCGAAAAGCAATAGAAATCGCAGTCCAGCGCCTGCACGTCCACCGCAAGGTGCGAAATGGCCTGAGCCCCGTCTATCAGCACGGGAACGCCGTGGCTGTGGGCAATTTGTATTATCTCCTTGATAGGGTTTACGGTACCGAGGGTGTTGGACACGTGGTTTACGGCCACAATACGGGTGCGGTCAGAGAAAAGGGCTCGGTAGGCCTCAAGGTCGAGTACGCCTTGGTCGGAGAAAGGAATAACCCGCAACGAGGCGCCGTACTGCTCGCAGGCCAGCTGCCACGGAACTATGTTGGAGTGGTGCTCCATGCCCGAAATTATCACTTCGTCGCCCTTGTGGAGAAAAAGCTTGCCAAACGACGACGCCACAAGGTTGATACTCTCGGTGGTGCCGCGCGTGAAAACTATCTCGTGTTGGTGGCTGGCATTTACAAACTGCTGCACGGCTGTGCGAGTTTCCTCGTAGCGCTCGGTGGCGGCCGAGCTCAGGTAGTGCACTCCGCGGTGAATGTTGCTGTTCAGCGTGCGGTAGTAGTCGGCCAGCACGTTGATAACGCACTCCGGTTTCTGTGTTGTGGCGGCGTTGTCGAAATACACCAGCGGCCGGTCATACACTGTGGTGTCCAGAATTTTGAATTGTGTCCTAATTTTCTCTATGTCAACCATATCAATGCGATGATATTCTGTTTTGCTAAATTCCGCCCCTTTGTCGGGAATGTTACCTATAATAACGTAGCGGTGCCTTTTTTATTGCGGGAATGGGGATTTTTCGCACAGATTCTTTCTACAATATATTGTTATGTTAAAACGGCATCACTTTTCAAGGCAAACGCATCAAATTTCCAGCAGAGAGAATAGATAATCGATACTTCAGCCAGCTTTCAGCCGCTTAGTAAGAAGGCTGCCCTTGCCTTTGTCCCGCTTTTGTGTGTTGGGCGAGAAGTTTCTCACAAGAGCAAAGTTTTCATCGGCCCTGCCCACGGTTTCCGATGAAAATCCTCGCCAAAAGCCATGTCCGGCACCCTGTGCAGCGAGTTCACGACTTGCCAGTGGCTGCGAATGTTTTTTACAAAATCGGCGTCTTTGTCCTTGCCGCTTATGTACCACCGCGTTTCTGTGAACTCTGCGTCTTGGAGCAATATGCCCTGATTCCCCTTTAGGGCGAGTGTGTACTCGCCTTGTTTTTTATTATTTTCTATGCGATATCGGTTTGGGTGCCCATGACACCGATGGTCACAACTGAGCCTTCAATGTACAGCATGTCGAGCGGGGCAGGTATCGCCGCTATCTCGTTGCTTTTGTCATTCACCTTGTATTGCCCGATACACATCCCATTCTCCACGCTCCACGCATGGACAAGGTGTATGGCCGGGTTGTCGCGGTATCCGTCGCGGCTTCCGCGCACGGTCTTGCCGTCTATTGCCATGACTTTCTCTGCCGTGCCGGCGGCTCTCTTGCCTTCAGACCATGCAAGGAAAAGCCTTTCGAACCGGCGGAAGTTTATCATCTGGAACACCCCGCTGACGGTGTCGTGCGACGGTATGCCAGTGGGTAGACGAAACCTCTTTTTCAGAGTTTGTCAAGGGAACTTCCCGAATTTCCTTATCGCATCACAGCCTTCGGCACCGCTTGTAACCGCAAAAAACGCCAAAATGACAATGCCTGACAAAAGATGTTTGCTACTGCCTCTCACTCTCGGGTCGTGGAGCCGCCCCATTGTTTCGTAAAAACTTGCCATAATTGTATGTTTAATCATGACAATAAAACGATATGGATTAAGTTTGATTATTCGTTGATACTCAAATAGTTGTCAACAGGCAACGCAAAAATTTGTTGATAATGCATAAATTTCGGAGCCTCAGCAGACAGACTGTTGACAAGTCGCCACAATTTGTTGATATCGTGCGGATTTTCACTTTTTTAACGCGTTTGCCATGGAATAGATACTGAATTACAAAAAATTTTACAGTTGCAAAAAAGTGCAACTCCTTTCGGGAATTGCACTTTTCGTCATATAATCAATATCTTTAATAGAGGCTGATTACACTCGACGCAGCTGAAGAAACCACTAAAGGTAGAATAATCCAGCTGGCAACAGCAAGTACGAGGCTGATGATGCCCATCACTTTATTCTGTTTTTTTACAAGGCCTATGATGCCGAAAATAACTGCCAGTATGGATGTAATCCAGGTAATCCAGCCAATAATTGGGATCCAGCAAAGGATGACGGAAACTATCGCCAAAACTAAGGCAGCTACTACAAAACCGTTACCTTTTTTCTGGGGTTCTGCCACTGGAGCGTTTTCCTGAACGGGAGTATTTGTATTTTCTTCCATTTTATAATCCCTGATACGTGTCGGGCGCAACTTTTACGGGGTATGTAAAACAACTACTTTTTTTTGTGCGGAAAAGGAAATCGCCATAACCCCATTCTCAATTTCCAAATCCATTTGCAAAGTTACACTTTTTTGTAAAAAAAATATTAAAATTTAAAACATAGTTTTCAACAATCATGCACTAATAAGTATCATCTTATTACATATCAACCAATTATATATGAATTATTAACATTAAAAACTTTATATTTCTTTTCACTTTCGTCTCGCCCCCCCCCAAAAAAAAACAGTATGCCCGACAAATGTCGTGCCTCGCCCCTGCCACGATGATGCATCAGCAACAGCTGCTGGCATCGTATAGAAAGTTGTGAGTTATGGTTCCATCGCAAGCCGCAGACCATCTCCACGGTTGGCGCAATTCGGACAGTTAGATTCCCATGACGCCACACGGCAAACACCCTTTTCCTACGCTCCATAGCAACCACTACAACAGATGCGTGTAGTGCTGGAGGAAGGGCCCAACGGGGTTGTTTGGGAAGTGTTGTCATACACATCTGCCCGGTCGCCGCGCCATCCCCACCGACGCCATTTTCAAAAACGTGCATCACCGTTTTGTGGGCAAAAAGGTGAGCGTGGCTTTCTCGCTTATCTACACCTTTACCGATGACATAGGCGGCTCTCAAACGGGCAAGAAAGAGGGCGTTTACTACGATGTGGACATCACCCTTGTGTTGGACAAAACCGTAACCATCGACATACGCCGCAACCCCGACTACTACGGCAATGTGGGGTTTACCTTATGGAATGCCAATGCCGGAAAAGGAGTGCATGGCGTAACGGTAACCACAGATGGTTTTAACGCGACATCCGATGCCAACGGCAAAGTGCGTTTATCCATACCGATCGAGCACCAGAAACCCGAATTTCAAGCAACCGCCTCCGTGCCACTACAAACCAACACCCTCACCATGCCCTGCGACGACAACGGCGTGATTCTTGTGGAGTAATTTTCGGATTTGCCCAATTCCCCAACCCTTAACTCCTCAACCTCTTAACTTTCAACTTAGAACTTTCAATTTTCAATTTTCAACTTTCAGCCCCCCCCCCTAAACTCTTTCGGGTAGCAGATGTAGTATTTGGTGACAGTCTTTTCCAGAAAGCGGTGGTCGAGCTGGTCGGAAGCCTCGCTGATGCCCTTGCAGCTGCCGTTTTTGAAAAGTATCTCAATTTCCTGATCCTGAAAGTCGTAGGCATGGTTCTGGAGCCGTCCGCTACGCACAAAATACTCGCTTTCGGCGGACGACACATGGTATTTCTGCTCGAAAAGCCGGCGGTAACGTTCCATTGCACCATCGCCGAAAGGCTCGGAACGCACTTCAATGCACGGCAACACCCTGTTTATCAGCATCTCCGCCAGTCGCGAAAGCACAAAATCGTCGTTTGTCATCCACATTTTGGCAGCCGATATCACATCGCTGTCGTCCAAAAGGGCGAAACGGTCCAGCACCTTGGCATCGCTGTACAAATCGTTGACCGACACACTGTTGGAAAGGAAAAACAGCATATTTTCGGAACATGCCAGTGCTCTACCCTGCTCCGCCAGCAGTTTGGCCCTCTGCAGAAGGCTGCGCATCACTTCGTCGGCGGCAATCACCGTTTTGTGCAGGTACACCTGCCAGTACATCAGACGGCGCGAGATTATGAATTTTTCTATTGAGTATATACCTTTTTCGTCCACCACCAGATTGTCGCCATACACGTTCAACATATTGATAATGCGTTCAGTACCCACAATTCCCTCGCTTACGCCGGCAAAAAAGCTGTCGCGGCTAAGGTAGTCGAGTCGGTCCATGTCCAGCTGACTGGAGACGAGCTGGTGCAGGAAACGTTTTTCGTAGGTGCCTTTGAAAATGGCTATTGCCATATCCAGCCGTCCGCCAAGCTCATGGTTTATACGTTCCATAAACCGTTCCGAGAGCGTTTCGTGGCTCACGCCGCCGATAAAAAACCGTTCCAGCGCATGGCTGAAAGGTCCGTGTCCTATGTCGTGCAACAGTATGGCGGCTTCGGCGGCCACGGCCTCGTCGTCGGTTATTGCCACCCCTTTGGCACGCAGAACCCCGATGGCCTTTTTCATAAGGAACATGGTACCCAAGGCGTGAAGAAAACGCGAGTGCATGGCTCCGGGATAGACAATGTACGACATTCCCAACTGCTTGATACGCAGCAACCTCTGAAAATAACGGTGTGACACTATGTCGTACAGCAGCTCGTGGTCGAGGGTGATGAAACCATAAACGGGGTCGTTGATTATCTTGGCTTTGTTGGTTTTCATGGTAAATAGTTAAGAAGTTAAGAAACTAAGAAATTAAGCGTCCATTGTCCATTGTCCATTGTCCATTGTCCATTATTTAAGTATTATGGCTAAAAACCTTACCATTTTGCCGCTTTGGTTGCTGATGCTGTGGCGGTTGCCGCCTCCGGTGAAAACGATGTCGCCGGGATGGAGGATGTGGGTGTCGTCGTTGTCGGTAACCACGGCTTCGCCGTCGAGCAGGTAGTAGAGTTCGGCATCGCAGGTGTGGTGGTGTTCGGCAATCGTGCTGCCATGCGGCAGTTCGATGGTGGCGCACATGGTGGTTTTTCCGAAGGTTTCGTCGGGGTACAGGAAATGGCGTTTCACAATCTCACCTTTTACGTTGCCCGCGTTGCACACGTGCTGCAGTTCCATATCTTCTTTTTTGCGTATCATAATAATGTTATCTTTCCGGATTGTTTTTTTGGTATTCTTCAACAACGGACAGAATACATTTTTTCATTTGTTCCCAACTATCTTCTATAAACATGACAGGCATGGATTCTCGTTCGGCATCTTCGAAAAAAGTCAGACTCAATAAAGCACGAAAGATTGAATAATTGGGATATTTCTGTTTATAAAAACCAAGTATTTCGCCCAAAGAAAACTTTTTCAACAACATATACACATCGACAAAATCTTTTCGGCTTCCTCGACCTTCAATGGCATTGATTTTCATAGCTGCCATGTCGTGCACAGAGGCCATTTTAATGCCGTTTTCACAAACAGGCGAGTCTATCCATTTGTATAGACTATAGTCAACCACATCCACTTTTATTCCAGAAACCACAAGTTGCAGAATCGATTTTTGATTATTTAAAACCGAACAACTGCCAAATTCCGAAATTTTATTGACAATCTCATCATGAGTATCAGTTATTTCTCCAAAAAAACCAAGATCAACTGATTGGCGATGGCCGAATTGCAAAGCGAGTGCCGTGCCTCCGACCAGTCGCATCCGGCTCAATTCCGGCAACATCGACAACTTTCTTAAGAGTTCCAGAGTGTCGGGATTGATTGTCTGAAGTTGTAACATCTGTAATCCTCTTTTTTTGTTTTAGTTACCAAGCAGATAAACGAAAGTGCTTCGGGCCTAAGTGTGCGCAACCTTTTACAATCGTGGGCAATGCGTTCAAGACCATAATAATCTCGGACTATACACCAGCCCTCCAATTCTCCGTACTCAAGCACACGTTGAATCAACTGGACCGAGTTTTTTTCAAGGTCAAACGTCCGTTTGTCTATATCCCAAAACAGATGCTTAGAAAGCTGTTCTATCATTGTTTTCAGCTGTTGTAACTATAAATAGAAGCCGGAAGTCCCTCTCGGAGCCTCCGGCTTGGTTAGTTTCAGAATAAATGTTATTCCTCTTCGGCGGCCTGTTCTTCGTAGGCTTTGAGCAGAGCCTGCTGAACGTCGGTGGGAACGAGTTCGTAACCGCTGAAGGTCATGGTGAAGGTGCCACGTCCGCTGGTGAGGGAGCTCAGAGCGGTGCAGTAGCGGTTCATCTCGGCCAGCGGTGCTTTTGCCTTGAGGGTGGTGTATTTGCCTTCGGCTTCCATGCCGAGCACCATGGCACGACGTCCCTGAAGGTCGGTCATAACGCCTCCCTGGCTTTCGGTGGGAACGGTTACGGCCACGTCGTAGATAGGTTCTTTAATTTTGGGAGCGGCCTGTTTGAAGGCTTCGCGGAAAGCGGTGCGGCCGGCAATCTTAAATGCTGTTTCGTTGGAGTCAACGGGGTGCATTTTACCGTCGTAGATGTTCACCACAATGTCGCGGGCGTAGGAGCCTGTAAGAGGGCCTTGCTCCATTTTTTCCATGATACCCTTGAGGATGGCGGGCATAAAACGCGCGTCGATGCTGCCGCCTACGATACAGTTGTTGAACACCAGTTTGCCGCCCCATTCCAGAGGATATTCCTGAGTGTCGCGGATGGGGTATTTGGTTTGGTTGGGCATGCCGTCGTAGTAGGGTTCGATGAGCATGTGCACTTCACCGAACTGGCCGCTGCCGCCCGATTGTTTTTTGTGGCGGTACATGGCTTCGGCCGATTTGGTGATGGTTTCGCGGTAAGGTATGTTGGGAGCTGTGAAGTTCACTGCCAGTTTGTACTGGTTTTCGAAATACCATTTCACGGTGTTGAGGTGGAGCTCGCCTTGGCAGCCGAGGATAGTCTGGCGCAGCTCGCGGCTGTTTTCGAGCGAGAGGCTGCGGTCGTA
>CALGGY010000163.1 GCA_937915785.1 uncultured Bacteroidales bacterium | reverse complement strand
ACGGGTTCGCTCCGTTTCAAAGATGAAAATTGAATTTATAGAACCCACCTTAAATCTTTCGTATCATGAAAAAAATAATATTTCCCTTATTGGTAATTTCTTTACTGAACACCGCACATTCCCAAATAAAGTTACAAAATTTGGAGCCGTCGGTAGGCTATACCCCAACTTGCGGTGAAAACATTTTAACCCTTAATGGCAACGGCATCAGTTCCGTGCCGATGACCACATTCTCCATCAACGCACTTTTTGGCAAGGACAAACTATACACCTATGGCATAGGTTTGCACATCGGCTCAGGCAGGTACACACAAGGCACTTACACCGAAAACCTCGCGCTATTTGCAGCTGGCATCAAAACAAAAAAAGGCGTGGAACTGTTGAACAACCTTTTGGCATATCTCGCCATCGAAGCCGATGCACTTTTCAGCTCCAACATGGCCAAGGACGAGCCGCTGCAGACAGATGTTTCGTTGGACAGATTCGGGCTTGGGGTGCAGCTTGGCATTGGCACGGAAATAAAATTAACCGAAAAAATCTATGCCGGTTTCGAATACGGTTTTATGCTTGGCGGTTTTCTTAAAGACTACGATTTGGAGAAAATGGCAATTTACAACTCGGAGAAAATGGCATCGGGCATTTTCACACGCTCGGCCACAATCAAAGTTGGGATGAATTTCTAAAAAAATTAACTATTCCAACTAACGTACGCCCCATTAACCGATATCTATCTCCCCCACCAAGTCCCTTATCACCACCGATGCGCACACACAGCTTTCAACATCCTGACAAACATCGCATACAACCTCAGCCGATACGAAAAAGCGATGCGTCCCGGAATGAATTTACACAAATGTAAAACGATAATCAACAATAGATTATCTCCCCCCCCAAAAAAAAAAAAAATGCTACCAACAGATTTGCGGATTTCACAAGTACCAATAGCAGATAAAGTAAGCTCAAACTGCACAAAAACATGCAATTATGCGGCACAACAGAGGATAATAACGGGCTAATCAGGCAATACCTGCCCAAGTGAACAACTTTTGAAACCTTGGAGAACAACCATATCGAGCCAATTCAGAGCAAGTTAAACAACAGACAGAGAAAAATTTTGGGATTTTTGACTCCTATTGAATATTTTTTTTCGTAACTTTGCAAAACCAAATTTTGAAAATAATCATAGTGTTGCATTAATAACTTGAATTCAGCCTCATAAAAATGTGTTTTTTCTCACACTTTTCGCACATAAACAGTGATTTTTGGCGGTTTTTCCGGTTTCAATTCGGTACGTCAGAAACTTTTGTCACCCCCCTGGCACCATCTGAAAATAGAAGCCGCATAGTTCCCCCTTTCAAATGGGGTTAGGTGGATTTTTGGAGCAAATTCAGAAGCCGCTATGATGCAACTGCCAACCGTCATGGTGCATCAAATCTAAGAAACTGGCACATTTGCAATATTTTTATCGGAGACCAATAATTTTTTCGTATTTTTGCACCGGCAAATTGCCTACTCCAAAACCAACGTCAAAATATTATGCAAATAACTTCACAATTTCCAGCTATGCGGCGTTTCAAACAGCAGATGTCCGACCAAGAGTGCCTCGACTTGTTGCAGACGGCCCCGCGCGGAGTGCTGGCTGTGATAGGACACGGCGGCTATCCCCACACCGTACCCATCAATTCCCTATACCACGACGGACATATCTATTCCCATTGTGCCAAAGAGGGTCACAAACCGGATGCCACTCGCCAGTGCGACAAGGTGTCGTTCTGCGTGCTAAGCCAAGGTGTCAGGGAGTCCGACCGCTGGTGGTACCATTTCCAAAGCGTGGTGTGCTTTGGCAGGATACGCAAGGTGCGCGACACCTCCCGTACCGACACCTTGCTTCGGACGCTGAGACGCAAATATTTCCCTCACTACTACGACATGCAGTCCGACATGGCGCGCAACGCCCATCGTGCCATCGTTCTGGAGCTCCATATAGAGCATATCACCAGAAAAATGAGCGTGAAAAATAATATTTCTTGCCCCATATGTCTATGAAACAGATAGAAGCAGTGGCGGCCGTTATTCACAACGGTCAAGGACAATTTTTCGCCACCCAGCGCGGCCATGGCGACTTTGCCGGACAGTGGGAGTTCCCCGGCGGCAAGATAGAACCCGGCGAAACGCCCGAAGAGGCCCTGCAACGTGAAATTCGCGAGGAGCTGTCGGCTGAAATCGGCGTGGAAAAACCCCTTACCACAGTGGAATACGACTACCCGACATTCCACCTCACCATGCACTGCTACCTGTGCCACGTGCAGCGAGGCACGCTAACCCTTTCCGAGCACACCGCCGCACACTGGCTGGCACCGAACCAACTTGGCCAGCTCAACTGGCTCCCAGCCGACATAGAAGTGGTGCAGGCCATCGCCAAAC
Organism: uncultured Bacteroidales bacterium; assembly: GCA_937915785.1. Lineage (GTDB taxonomy): Bacteria > Bacteroidota > Bacteroidia > Bacteroidales > P3 > UBA1219. The sequence continues at coordinate 13,064 of CALGGY010000163.1, read as the reverse complement.
ACCTTTGATGCTACGAGATACAAAAAGATAAATTACGTTTATTATTCAAAACGAGCAGATGAACACACGATTTAAGAAAAAACGACAGATTTTCGACATTGCCGTTACTGCCATGTCGGCCATGGTTTCGGTGGGAGTGATGCTCTACGGAGTGGCACATTTCGGCCTCCGCGAGTCGTGGCCCGATCTGGTGCTCAACATATTCTACATCGCCTGTCTGGTCATGATGTGGATGTATTTCTTCAACCGGCTTTGCACCCAGCGGTTCAACTACTGGTGCTCTTTGTGCGTGGGCGTTTCGGTGCTGTTGCGCGACATCCTTTTCCCGCCGCCTTTGGCCTATTATCCCATCCATCTTGCCACTCTTACCTTGTCGGTGATGCTGACGTTGATGCTCACTTTTTTCTACGCCCGCAAGCAATGGAAAACGTACTCCAGATTCAACCTGTGGCTCATTTTCATCGCAGATATGGTTATTGCACTCCTCTACAACATCGACATCTATCTCGAATCCTCCAACCAATATACCGACTATATGCTTACCGAAATCTGGATTCGCCCAGCCATCACCTATGGTTTGGTGGCCTGTTTCGTTACCGAGACGGACAATTCTTCCACTCCCGAAAATGCCGAGTTCCACTAATCTCCAATAATGGAATGGAGTAATGACCCAACCAGTGAAATATAATACCGTAAAACACAGTGATTTATAAAATAAAAAAGACACTTTTGATGTTCCTTGTAGCTCTGGCGTTTGTGGGCTGCACCAACACCGAGGAGCAGCTGCGCCGGCGCGCCGCCGAGCTTTGTCAATACATCCCCGACCACCAGCTCAACCCCCAGTCGCGCAATTTCCTTACTGCCGATTTCTACGCCGTGCTCGACACCATGTTCAACCACCTGCCCGAGTTCGAGGCTATGGACCACGAGTGGCTCTACTATTTCGTCACCGGCAACGGCGGCTCTATGGCCGATTATGAGGTTCTTGGCGTGAAACAGACCGACGGCACCCATGCCGTGGCCACCATCCGTGTGCGCCAAGTGTGGGAGGATGGATCTTTCGACCCCAATACCGATGTCGAAGAACATCAGCTGTTCATGGAAAAAGTTGACGGACAGTGGCTTATATCCGATTTTGACGGGCACAAGGCCGACTGCCAACGTCATATTGCCATCAGCCACAAGGAGCAGGCCATGCGCAACGCCGTAGGCCTATACTTGGTGTCCGTCATCGGCTCCAACTACCTGCAGGGCGAACTGTGCGTGCCGCAGCTAACCATCGTCCATTCCGACGCTCTCGATGCCGATACCTGCCGCGTGTGGGGTGATTTCCGGGTGTTTTGGTACAACCTTTCAGGCGACACCCTGAAAACCGTTTCGGGCGGCAACCATGCGGGATGTTTCACCCTGCTGCAGAAAAACGGACGTTTCGAGGTGCTTAATTTCGACCAAACTGTAGATGGGGCGGGCAATGTGGCCAGTGCCAAGCGTATTTTCGGACAGTATTTCGACCAATTCCAAAACTGCCAGTCCAATGCCGATATGCGCGTGGCCGTGCGTACCCAGCAGCTGGCATATTACGTAAAACAGCATGGCCTGCCGGTGCGTTTCTATCAGGACTACGGCTGGCCGGCAAAACCGCTGACCGAATTATAGCATAACCCTTTTTTTTATGCACTAAGCCAACGTATCTTATTGTTATTCTGACTGTTGTGGTTCGGGATAGCTGTAGCGTTGTTTAATGACTGGCTGGCACGTAGGTGCGGCCACTCCATGCTGGTATGGACGGTGGCATCGTTTCTTATTGCCCCCTCGTTGTTGGAGGTGCCGTTGGTGCTTATCTACTGCCGCAAGGACAATGTGGGGCGTGTGCCGTAGCAGGGCATGAAAGCGGTGGAGTGTTTTATTTTTTCTTTTTGCGGCGCGTTTTAATCTCATCGCCTTGCTGTATCTGCTGACCTATTTTGTCGGCAATAACTTTTGTTATCATCTTCGGCTCTTCGGCCTTGGCCTGTTGCAGTTCCAGTTGCGACGCGGTGCGCTTTATGTCGTCTATGTTGTCGCCCACAACCAATTGCATCAGCACGGTGAGCAAGGCCAAAAAGATATTTGTCCCGGCATGATTCAGCACTATGCCGATATGTGTTAGGGTGAGCACGTATGCCATGGGGTCGTTGCTGCCGCTCTCCAGCTCGATGGTGGGTTTCAGACTGTGCTTCAAGTTCAGCCCTTTCGACCGCAGTATGGAGAAAACCGACGCCGAGTCGGTGGACGACATGGTGGCCGCCAGCAGCAGCGCCGACACTATGCCGATGCTTGGAACGCGCTCGCCCGTAGGCGTTTTGTCGGCAATAAGCCAGACGGCCACGCCCGTAAAGACGGTCATCAGCAGCACTCCAAGGGTGGCCAGCGTTATGCCTCTGCCAAGCACAGGCCGTATGTCCGTTATTTTGGTGTAGATACCTCCCGAAAACAGTATAATGCACAAGGCCACGGTGCTTATCATCTGCGCCATGCGGAAATTCTCGAAATGCAGGCCCAACCGTCGATGCCAAACAGCATGCCAACGCCCAAAAACAGTAGCAGCACTGGCACTCCCAAACGGCTGCTCATTTTGCTCACAAAAATGCTGGCAAAAAACAATATCGATATTACAAGCAAAAAAAGCTCGATGTTCATTATTCTGCTTTTTTGTAATAACGTATTTCGGGCGTTTTTATTGGGATGATTATGTCCGTCGGTCTCTGTGCTCTTTCCTTATGGAGCACTTTTTTCATGAAAAAAACTTGGGAAAATCATAAAAAAATCATACCTTTGCAAACCGAAAACAACACTTTCCAAAGTCATGTCAGCAACTTTGGTGTGATTGTTAACTAATATAGAATTAGAATAATATGCAAAGAGCACCCCTTATTTTGACAAGTTTCGCGCTTGCAATTGCCGTTGGTTGCGGCAGCAATTCCACAACCGAACAGCCTGCAACCGAATCCGACCCTGGTGACGAAGAATTCGAAGCCATGCTGCGAGAGTTAGACTCAATGGGCGCACAGCAGGACTCGATATCCTACATAGATGTGCCGGAAGAACAGATACACGCCATGTTTGAAAACAGCAAAAACGAAAAACAATAACAATATCAAAAAAAAATAATCCATTGTGTGGATGAAACAGATATTGTTCATATCAACTTGTTACAACCCTTTTGAGCCAAAATCGGGTGGAGATCAGCGCAGCAACCTGATTTTGCGTGCCTGCCTGCAGGTTGGCGAAGTGGATTTTGTCGCTTTCCGCAAAATGCACTCCAATATCAACGGGGTTAATGTGCTGTATGCCGAAAACCACGCCCTTTCGCAAATGTTTACCGGGCTTACGCGGAGCCAGAAACAGCATTCCATTGCCAAACCGTGGGACCTGCAGCGCGTTTTCCCTGTGCAGAAAGACCTTGAGCGGATTGTCGATGACTTTGTGGCAAAAAAACACTACGACTACATTGTGGTTCGCTACCTGCCCGACGCCATTCGCCTCGGCCTGATGAAATATGCCGACCGGCTGGTAATGGACATCGACGATCACCCGCAGAACGTGATACGCAACTTTTGGAAGACTACACGCGGGTTCAACAGGCTGTATTTCAGCTGCATATCGCTGTTCGCAAACACGGGAGTGCGCATCGTTTCACAGAAACTGAAAACCACGTTCTACGCCAATCCCAACACACCGCACTGCAAACGCGGCATTCTGTTGCCCAATGTGCCTTTCTACGAAATACCCTGCGATTTTGCTGATTTCGCCAACACAACGCCCCGAGTGCTCTTTGTCGGGAAAATCGATTACCAGCCCAACTACCAAGGAATTTGCACTTTTCTCGACAATGTGTGGCCGCTGGTGCGTAAAGCAGTGCCCGATGCCGAGCTGCATATCGTTGGCAATATTGTCAATCAGGATGTCGAAAACAATATCCGGAGCTGGTGGGAGTCGTACGGCGGAGTTTCAGTGCTCGGTTTTGTGGACGACCTGAGCCATGAGTACCGCAACTGCCGAGCCACGGTAGTGCCACTCTATTCGGGCGCAGGCACAAGCATCAAAACCATCGAGTCGATGCAAATGAAACGCCTATGCGTGTCCACTCCTTGCGGCCTGAGGGGGTACAAAACCCTTTTTAAAGACGGCTCGGAAGTGCTGGTGGCCAAAAACTTCCGGCAGTTTGCCCACCTCATTGTGCAGGCCATCACCAACCCGACACTCAACCGTGAAATCGCCGAAAAAGCATACGCTATTGTATCACAGTATTTTACAAAAGATTCTTTTTGGAGCATCGTAGCCAAAGCATTATTCGAAAACAAATAACTGTTAACAGATAAAAAACTAAAATACAACGCATTATGACGACAGCTTTAATCGCAATCCTTGCATCGGTACTGTCCGCAGCCATTGTTGGCGTGGTGGCATACCTCATTATCAGCAAGTTTGTAGAAAACGAACAGAAAAAATCCCTTCTGGAGCTGAAAAAAATTCAGGAGTCGGAAATCCTGAAAGTGGTGAATCCAATACGCCTGCAGGCCTACGAGCGTCTGGCCCTGTTTTTAGAACGCATCTCGCCCAGCAGTTTGATACTCAGGTGTTATCAGCCAGGCATGGACATCAAATTACTGCAAGGCGTGATGACCAAAAACGTCCGCGACGAATTTGAGCACAACCTCTCTCAGCAGGTGTACGTGTCCACCGAAGCATGGAGCCTTATCAAGGAGGCCAAAGAGGAGATGATAAACCTCATCAATTCGGCGGCGGTGAGCCTGCCCGAAGGCGCCGACCCGCTGAGTTTGGCCGGAGCCGTATTTCAGAACTCTGCCAAGCAGAACCCCCTCGACACAGCCCTCGAATTCCTGAAACAGGAGCTGCAAAAGAATTTCTGACCATCCCACAAATCAACGCAATGATGAAAAAAATTGCCACACTGATAGTCTGCTGCCTCGCCTTGCTGTCGGCCTTTCCGCTCAAAGCGCAGAGCAAAGCCGATGCCATTGTGGGCATCTACCTGATGAAAACTCCCGACACCGGCGACGAGTCGAAAGTGCAGATTTATCGCATATCCAACGGCACCTACAGCGCCAAGGTAGTGTGGGTGAAAAGCCCCAACAACCCCGACGGCACCCCACGCCGCGACCTGAAAAACCCCGACCCGGCACTTCGCAACCGCACCGCCGAAAACATGCTGGTGATGAAAAACCTCTCCTACGACGCCTCCGACAACCAGTGGACCGGCGGCGACCTCTACAATCCCAACATGGGCAAGTGGTTCAAGATAAAAATAAAGGGCTTCAGCTCGCCCACCACACTGAAAGTGCGCTACTACAAAAGCGTGCCCATGTTCGGCATCGACGACACGTGGACCAAAGTAAGCAACTAACACCCAAACCCCGCCACTGTTTTGAAAAACCCCGCCACAAACAATTGGAAAAGCGATTTTGCCAACATCCGCGACTCCATGCTGATGATGTACCGCTGCAGTCCCAAGCTGTTTGTGGCCAAGCTCGCCGTTACTGCCCTGCAGAGCGTGCTCCCACTTGTTAGCCTCTACATCCTGAAACTGCTCATCGATTTTGTAACCACCTCCATTGGGGCAGGCACTTTCCAAACCGCCATGGCACTGCGTTATGTGCTGGCATTCTGCGGCATATTCCTTGCCAACCGCCTTATGACCCTTGCGGGAAAGCTGGTAAACACTTTCCTTAACCAAAAACTTACCGACTACATCAGCAACAGCCTGCACCAGAAATCCACCGAACTCGACATGGCATACTACGACAACTCCGACTACCACGACACTTTCCATCGCGCACAGCAGGAGGCCTCGTACCGGCCAATGCAGATTCTCGGCAGCTTCACCTCCATCATAGGCAGTTTCATCTCCCTTGCCGGAACGGTGATTATTCTGGCTTCCTTCTCGTGGCTCGTCATTGTGGTGATGCTCTTGGCATGCCTGCCCGATTTTGTGGTGAAATTGTACAAGTCTCGAAAACTGTACAATTGGAGCAAAAACCACACACAGCTGTTCCGCACGGCCAACTATTTTTCCGCTTTGCTTACCAACAGGGTGTCTGCCAAGGAGATACGCACTTTCGGACTGGCAGAGTATTTTCGCCAAAAATTCAATCGTCTGCGCAAAGTTATTCGCACTCAGGTAATTAAAATAAACATGAGGCTTACAGCCCTCGACGTTATGGCCGTGGTGCTGGAGACAGTGGCATTATTTTTCATAGTGTTCCTGCTCATTCGGGGCGCCGTGGTCGGAGCCATCACCATAGGCAGCTTTGTGATGCTCTTCGAAGCCTTCCGCCGCGGACAGTCGTACCTCGAAAGCCTTATAGGTGGCATCACAGGATTGTACGACAACAAACTGTTTATCCGTAACCTGTTCGATTTCCTGAAACTCAAACCCCACATAGTGTCGCCTGCCAACCCCAAGCCTTTCCCAAAACAGATACTACAGGGCGTGGAGTTCCGCAACGTAACTTTTGCATATCCCGACAGCCCGACCAACGTGCTGGAGAATTTCAGCCTTACGCTGAAACCTAATGCCATAACTCCGCTGCAAGGCGAAAACGGCTTCGGCAAAACCACACTCATCAAACTGCTGTACCGGCTCTACGACTGCAACCAAGGCGGCATTTTCATCGACGGCACAGACATCCGCGAGTTCGACATTTTTGAGCTCCGAAAAAATATCAGCGTTGTATTTCAGGACTTTATTCAGTACAATTTCACCGTAAGGGAGAACATACAGCTCGGCGACACCGGCAAACCCAACGAGCAGCGTATGCTGTGGGCGGCCCGCACCAGCTCCGCCGACAGTTTTATCCAACGTCTGCCTCAGGGCTACGACACACGCTTGGGCAAGTATTTTGCTCATAGCGAGGACCTTAGCATGGGACAGTGGCAACGCATAGCTCTGGCAAGGGCTCTCTATTCCACAGCCCCAATTCTGGTGCTCGACGAACCTACCAGCTGGATGGACGCAAAATCTACCAAGGCTTTTTATGGCGAGCTGCACAACATAGCCCAAAACCGCATTGTGCTGCTTGTAACCCACCACAACGATTGACAAGCCCCACTGCCCATTCCTTGTCGGCAGGCGAGGGTGCAAGCTCACATAAAGAGCATCTCTTTTACCTTTTTTTGTAAAATATTGTTGTCCTATGCCGAAAATGGGCTTTGACAAACATTTGTACGCAACGTCCCACCACGCAAAACGCACCCCTTTTTATAAAAAAATACTTTTTTGTATTTTGGCAGTTGCCCAATCCGAAAAAAAAACGTATCTTTGCAAAACCGTTAAACGAAATTAAAAAACATTACACATCATGTTAGACAGCCAAAGAGGACTTTACATTGCCCACTGCGAAAACGGGGCTTTGTCGATAAATGGAAAAATGATAAACCGCCACGGCCTTATCGCCGGAGCCACCGGTACAGGCAAAACCGTTACCCTGCAGGTGATGGCCGAGACTTTCTCGCATGCTGGTGTGCCCTGTTTCATGGCCGATATGAAAGGCGACCTTTCGGGAATATCGCAGACCGGGCAGCTGAGCTCGTTTATCGAAAAACGTATGCCCGAGTTCGGCATCGAAAACCCGCAGTTCGGCGCCTGTCCGGTACGTCTGTACGATGTGTTCGGACAGCAGGGGCACCCCATGCGCGCCACAGTGTCGCAGATGGGACCCATGCTGCTTTCGCGACTGCTCGGACTTAACGAAATACAGGACGGAGTGCTCAACATAGTGTTCCGCATTGCCGACGAGCGCGGATGGCCTATCATCGACATGAAAGACCTTCGCTCCACCCTCGACTTTGTGGCCAAACACTCCAAGGAGTACACCACCAAATACGGCAACATCAGCACCGCCACCGTGGGCGCCATACAGCGCGCCCTGCTGCAACTCGAAAACCAAGGTGCCGACCAATTTTTCGGCGAACCCGCTTTCGACATCAACGACCTTTTGCAGACCGAAAACGGCAAAGGTGTGCTCAGCGTGCTGGCCGCCGACAAGCTGATGATGCAGCCAAAGCTCTACTCCTCCTTCCTGCTCTGGCTTATCAGCGAGCTGTACTCCACTCTGCCCGAGGTGGGCGACTTGGCACTGCCAAAACTCGTTTTCTTCTTCGACGAGGCACACATGCTATTTGACGGCACCTCGCGCGCACTGCTCGACAAGATAGAACAGGTGATACGCCTGATACGCTCCAAAGGCGTGGGCATTTATTTCATCACCCAAAACCCCACCGACATACCCGACGTTATTCTCGGACAACTGGGCAACCGCGTGCAGCACGCCTTGCGCGCATACACACCCAAGGACCAGAAAGCTGTGAAAACTGCCGCCGACACCTTCCGCGCCAACCCCAATTTCAAAACCGACGAGGCTATCATGAACCTCGAAACAGGCGAAGCTCTCGTCAGTTTCCTCGACGAAAAGGGTGCCCCAACAGTGGTGGAACGTGCCAAAGTGCTGTTCCCGCTTTCGCAGATTGGCGCCATCTCCGACGCACAGCGCAGCGAGATAATACGCACCAGCCGCATAAGTGGCAAATACGACACCCCCGTGGACAACCAGAGCGCTTTCGAGATGATTCTGGCCGAAGAGGAACGCGCACTTGTGCAGGCCGACGAACAGGCTGTGGCAGAAGCCGAAACCAAAGGCAAAGGCAAAGAAACGGGCAAAAAGAAAACCGGCGTGCTCGGCAAAGTGGGTAAAGCCATACTTACCGCCGTCACAGGCACATTGGCCACCATTCTCGGCACTTGGGTGAGCGACAAGGTTACGGGCAAAAAAACCAAATCGCGCACCTCTACCGCCGGGCGAGTGGTGAAAAGCGCCACCAGCGCCGCCACACGTACAGCCACACGCGAAATAACCCGCGACATTTTGGGCAACATACTGAAAGGTAAATAATTGCGACGTTTTGCGAAAGCGTCCACAATGCGCTGAGTATCACGGCAATACCCATCAGACGCAGATTGTCGGAGTAAGGTTTCGTAATTGTTGGTGTCAAACAATTATAACGTTTTGAAAAAATAAGTTAGATATGAAGAGAATACTTCCTTTTTTGATGGCAGTGATTATGTGTGCCTCCGTTATGGCAACCAATCCTGTAAAAGTTTACCGTGGCACGTCTACCTACTACAGCGATGTGGTTTGCAACGTTAAGGACGGCAAGGTGTTCAAAGGCAATTCGTCGTACAACAGCGATGTGCTTTGCCATATCGAAAAAAACAAGGTTTACAAGCTCAATTCCAGCTACAACAGCGATGTGCTGTACACCATCCGCGACGGTAAGGTTTACGATAAAAACTCGCTCTACGAAAGCGACGTGGTGATGACCATCCGCGATGGCAAAGTTTATCGTGGCGTGTCCAAATATCGCAGCGATGTTATTGCCACCATTGTGGATGGATACGTGTACTACGGCAATTCCACCTACAGTACCGACCGCATGTACACCATCGACGGCAACCTCACCATCGAGGAGTTTGTGGCTGTTTGGTACGTGTTCCACTACGTGTATTAAAAACCGCCCTGGCATTGGCGGAGTTTCACCTTCACAAAACGCAATGACCCAGCACGAGCTGCGTTTTCCTCAATCGGCCATTTTGGAACTGACCTACCAGTGCAATCACCGGTGTCTGTTCTGTTCGTGTCCGTGGGATGCCCTGCAATCGAAATACTGCAAAGGCACCGAGATGGATTTTGAGCAGTGGCGGCAAACTCTCGACGTACTACAAACGCTGGGTGTCCGCAATGTCTCCATTTCGGGTGGCGAACCTCTGCTAAAGGATTGTTTGCCAGACATTTTGGCTTATATCCGCAGTAAAGGCTGTTTTAACGCCCAAGCTCCTATCATTCTTATTTCCAATGGTTTGGCTATGTCGGAGGCGTGGCTCTACCTGTTCAGGGAGTACAACGTGCACCTGAGCATGAGCCTGCCCGGATTGGAAACCTTTGCCCGTCATACAGGGGTGGACAACGCCGGCGGGGTGCTGCATTGGTTCGAGGAGGCCAAAAAACGTGGGCTGGACACCACTGTGAACGTAACGGTAACGGCGCTGAACTACCATGAGCTTTTCGCCACCCTTGCCCAAGGCATTCTGGCCGGTGCCGACACCGTGCTGCTCAACCGTTTTCTGCCCGGAGGCCGCGGCTTGGCCCATCGCAAGGAGCTTATGCTGAACCACGACCAGCTCAACGGTATGCTCGACACCGCTGAGGAGGTGCTGCAGCTCTCGCACCGCACGGGCTCCGTAGGCACTGAGTTCCCACGTTGCATCATCGGCCACCCCGAACGTTACCAGCGTCTACGTGTGGCTTCGATGTGCTCGGCAGCCAAGGAGTTTTTTGTGATAGACCCCAGCGGACAGGTGCGCACATGCAACCACTCGCCAAGGGTTGTGGGACATATACTCGAAAATCCGATTATTACAGACGTGGATTATTGGGACACTTTTGCCCGCCGACGCTACATACCCGCCAGCTGCATTTCGTGCCACGAGGTGGACTATTGCGACTGCGGTTGCCGCGAGGCAGCAGGTATAGTGTGTGGCGACATCTCCGCCAAAGACCCATGCTTTGAAAGTTAGGAGTTGGGAGTTTTGAGTTGAGAATAAAATTTATGAAGGCTCTTATGTTATATTCGACTGGTTTTTCAACAGCCTCGAAGAGGCTGAATCTAAATAACTCCATACAAGAACCCGATAGGTTTCGCAGTGTGGGGTCAGGGATAGCCATAATACTCAGCGCACTGAAGGGACGCGACATCGAATCTGTTTGGTAAAAATCAGTAATTTGTATATTGGAGCGATTAAGAATTAAGAGTTAAACAGTAATAATACCAATCATCAATGTTCAGTCGCACAAAATTGCTTTTGAAGGAAAAGGGTCTTGCCCGATTGCAGTCGGCCCACGTGCTTGTGGTTGGACTTGGCGGTGTGGGAGGCTATGCCGCCGAGCAGCTGTGCAGAGCAGGGGTGGGGGAGCTCACCATCGTTGACGGCGACACCGTGGCTGTGTCGAACAAAAACCGGCAGATTATAGCCCTCGACTCTACCATCGGTCAGCCCAAGGCCGAAGTGCTTGCCCAACGTCTGCACGATATAAACCCCGACTGCAAGCTACATGTAATCAACGAGTTTCTTCGCGACGAGCGAATGATAGAGATACTGCGGCAGACGCGTTTCAGCTACGTGATGGACGCCATCGACACCCTCTCGCCCAAGGTGTTTCTTATCTACCACACCCTGCAGGCCGGCTATCCGCTTATCAGCTCCATGGGCAGCGCCGGCAAGTTGGACCCCACGCTGGTGGAGGTTACCGACGTTTCGCAGTCGCACACCTGTCCGTTGGCACACATGGTGCGCAAGCGGCTGAGCCATCTTGGAGTGAAAACGGGGTTCAAAGTGGTGTTTTCGCCCGAAAGGGTGCCAAAGCATGCCTGCATCGAAGACCCTTCCACCAACAAACGCACCACCATAGGCACGATCTCGTACATGCCCCCCGTTTTCGGCTGCGTGTGCGCATCGGTGGTGATAAGGGACTTGGTTGGGGAGAGCTGAATGGAAAAACAATTCTGAAAATTACACAACGTGCAAATGTCAGACGCTACGCTATTTTTGGTGAGTCGTTTTGTTAAAAAACAAATCAAATGACTTCACAAGTATGGCAATTGCAATGGGATTGACGAGTGTGATATACGTTGACTCATAGTTTGTGAGATAAAAGGTAAACCGTTCCAAGCAGTTGATTATAAGCAATGTAGAGAATAATAATGAAGCGAGGATGTTGCCCCAAGAGAAATGCGCCACAGTGTATGCAATCATGGCTATGGCCGCGAATGCCATTGCCGAAAAAGCTGCAAGCCAGTAGTAATTGCCTTTTGATCCATCATAGCTGATAAAAAACGGTGTGGCCGATAGTAGTGCGAAAACGGCGATGTTGAACATGATTTGAGCAATTCGTTTATGCTCCAGTTTGTTCCATGCTAGTGATACTACCAGCACAAAAGCACCACCTGCCAAAATGCTGAGGATAATTCCGAGTATGCTCATCAAAACAGTTTGCTTATAAATTTTCCAACTCGCATAGCGGTTTTGCAGACCAACGATACAACTTTTGCGACTCCTCCGGTGGATGCGACAACCGCGCCTGCCCCTGCTCCAATCAGGACTCCGCGAGCGTTTACGGTGCCACTATTCGCATATTGGTTGATGGCATTGGTGGCCGCACCAATTATCGCGCCTCCAACATCTGCGGCAACCGCCGGTGGCACATATTCATCACGGCCAGTAAATGGTTCGTTCATATCTTCGTCCCAAAACTCCATCGATGCTATTGCTATATCCATTACTGCATCTGCAAAAAGAATTGGTGCTTGATTGTTGCCGGAGCTTTGTATATAAATATCATCTCTGACATTGTTCAGGATGTCATAGAAATCATATTCGTCGATAGATAAATTTATGGCACTATTTATTGCTTCCGAAACAGTAAGCAACTGGCTATATTCATAAAATCCAATTATGTTTAGAGAGTACAATTGGTTTAGTAATGCTGGAATGCTTCGGCTGCCATCGAAAAGAGAGTCGTAAAAATCTGGAATCGACATAAAATATCTACACTCATCAAAGCAACTTGCCGCAATAGCTTTGTCGTCATCGGATAAGTCGGTTTGGAATAGTTTGGTTAAGTTGATTGTGAATAGTTTGTCACCTATTGCAGAAACGCTGTCGTAAACGATAGTCGTGTCTAATTGGCAAATGGCGTTCGAAAGGAAAAGATTGTGAAAAGTTCCACAGCCGAAAACTGGATCACTATCTTTATTTGATAAAATGTCATACTTGCTGTTTGCCAAATCTGTTTTGCAACATGAAAAGAATAGTGTAGATAGAAAAAGAAAAAAATGCTGCTATGGTAAAAATGTTAAATTTGGAATTCATGCTATTTTATTTTTTTAAGGTGGATTCTATAAATTCAATTTTCATCTTTGAAACGGAGCGAACCCGTAAAACTCCGCCC
>CALGGY010000162.1 GCA_937915785.1 uncultured Bacteroidales bacterium | reverse complement strand
TCGTTTTGTCGTTTTTTGTTCAACGGGCTTCGCAAAAAAATCGGACAAAATGGCTCGTTATTCAAAAATAATGTAAAATTAGAAGTCCCCATAATAGGAAAATCTGGCAAGTTAGTAATTGAATATGAGAAGGCAGAACGGCCGCCTCTTGTAAAAATATGAAAAAAGTTTTTATCATAATTTTTATTGTTTGTTCAACTTTTGTACGTGGTCAAAATCCTTTTGACTCCTGCTTTTGTATGGAATCGATGTCAGACGATGATGTTGCCGGGGTGATGAATTTGATGACGAGAAGCGGCTTTACATACATAACGCGGGGCGGCAACACACAAAATTGTTATAGGATAAAAGATTGCTGCAACAATAAAACAGTGCTTACCTGTATGGCCTTCGTGTTCCCAGATGCTGGAAAGGCTTTAAGGGCAAAGGTGCTTTTCGAGAAGAAAGGCAACAAACACGGAAAACCTGAGCTGCTTGAGTTGGTTTTAAACCATAATCATATTGTTGTGGAAACTATGCGGAATGTATTGTCGTTCAATATTTTGTACGGAAACCAGTATGATGATGTGTGGAGGCAAGTAAGGGATGAAAAACTCCTGCAATATCAATCCGATGGTAAAAATGTTGATAATCAGTTTTTCTCTAAAAAATGTTGCGACAATCTTTCAAATGTATCTGGTAACGCCCAGTCCTCCGACCTGCGGGACTTTGAAGACCGCTACTGGCTTGCCGTGGCCGTGCATCTGCCGTTGGACCTCACTTTCCAGCGCAGCGGCGACAGCGTGGTGCCGGTAATCTACTCCGTGTTTCAGGGCAACGCCGCCATCCATCCCACATCGTGGAGCTTTTCGGGCGACACGCTTAATTTCCGTTGCAAGGATATAAGTCTCAAAATAACAGCTGTTTACAACCGTGGTACCAACACTTTCGAAGGCACTTTCAAACAGTTCCTCGCAAGCTCCGCCATCACTTTCAATCCCACTTTGGGCCCGTTCAAGGCCAACCGTCCGCAGACTCCTCAGCCGCCTTATTCCTTTGATGAAGAAGAAGTTACCGTAACTTCCAAGGATGGCCGCACCACCCTTTCTGGTACGCTCACCCTTCCCCGCAAAGAGGGCCGTTTCCCCGCCGTGGTGCTTGTCTCCGGCTCGGGGCAACAAAACCGCGACGAGGAGCTTTTCCAGCACAAGCCTTTCCTTGTCATCGCCGACTATTTCGCCAGCCGCGGCATTGCCGTGCTCCGCTACGACGACCGCGGCGCGGGCCACAGCACCGGCGACGCGGCCAAAGCCACAACCCTCGACTTTGCCAACGACGCCCGAGGCGCCTTCGATTTTCTGCGCAAGCACAAGCGTATCGACAGCAAGCGGGTGGGCATTGCCGGACACAGCGAAGGGGCACTAATCGCTCAAATTGTTGCCGCCGGAAGCAATAAAGTACGGTTCGTTATTTTTCTTGCCGGACAGGGATGCTCTGGCGCCGAGGTACTTCTGCAGCAAAACCGGCGTCTGTTTGAGCTGCAGGACGTGCCCGACTCGCTTGTCGAAAAACGTCTTGCCTGCATGAGGGAGTTTTTCGTCGTTGCCGACACCATCGGGCCCAAGGGCAAGCTCATACCCACCTTGCAGGAGATTATAAGCCACAACTGCCCGAACCTTTCTCAAAGCCAGTTGCAGACCGTTGGTTTGGACAAAAAGTCGCTCTTCGGGTGGAGCCAGCAATTGACTATGCCGTGGCTCAAAACTTTCCTCAAATTGGATGCCGCACAGTATCTGCCCAAGGTGAAATGCCCCATACTTGCCCTTGGCGGTGAAAAGGATGCGCAAGTACTTACAAAAGAGAATCTTGCGCGCATAAAAGAGCTGTCCAAAGGCAAGACCGACACCCGTTCTTTGCCCTCGCTCAACCATCTTTTCCAGCACTGCACCACCGGCCTGCCCGACGAGTACATCACCATCGAAGAAACCTTCTCACCCGAAGTGCTCAAGCTCATGGCCGATTGGATTTTGGAACAATGAACAATGTACGATGAACAATGGACAATGTACAATGGATAATGGACAATTTATAGTTCCACCTCTTAACTTCTTAACTTCTCAACTCATCAACTCATCAACTCCTTAACTTCTCAACTTCTTAACTCCTTAACTCCCAACAATAAAACAACTGGCTCCCGCCCTATTCCGAACTCCGAACTATCCTCAAATCCCCCACCAAAATCCTTCCAAATGGTTTTCTGCCTCTTCCTCCACATCGTCGGGCAGTGAGTGGAACAAGTCTATACCGATGGTGGCTTCCAGCTCGTCAACCGACATGGAACATTCCTTGATATCCTGATGTTCGGGTGTGTTGTACATTATCAGCCCCATGGCGGAGAATTTGCCGTTTTCTTCTACAAGAAAAGCCTTGAAAAAAGCATCGGGCACAGCCACGTTGTTGCGTCCTATGGTGCCGTATTGGTTGTTGTAGAACACCGGTCCGCACACTATCCACACCTTGCCATAATGCCGTGCCAGACGACGTCCCATGTTTTCAGTGGCCTCCCACGAGTTGGAGTTGAGCTGGCGGTTTTGCGGGCAGCAGTTGGTAAGCAGAAAACTCTGCCGCATTGCCTCCACGCTCCATTTCATATCGGCGGCGGGGGCCATGTGTCCGCGGTCCCACAAGGTGCCGCTGTAGTCCTTGTAATGCGCCTGACGGCATTTAATATCGGAGTCCCGGTTCCAAAAGTCGTTGCCCTTGCGGGGCACGGTGCCTGCGGTTTCCTCGCGCGTAAGCTCGTAGGCTACCCATTTGGGCACAAGGCGCTGGCAGTCGTACGATGCAGTGTAGCCCACATGCGTAACCACCATGTCGCTGTCCGTGGTGGCGGGCAGTTCGTAGCCTGGTCCCTGCTGCTGGCTCGACGCCGTGCGACACGAGCACATCAAAAGTAGTACAGCAGGCACTATTTTCAAAAAAATGCTTTTCATAGTACCATCCTGTGATCAGTTGATAAAACCTATTGTCTGTCTTACTTCGTGCAGGGTGCGGCGGGCGCTTTCGCGGGCTTTTTCGGCTCCTTGGCGCATCACTTTGTCGAGATATTCGGTGTTTCCCGAAAGCTCGGCAATGCGTTGGCGGAAAGGCTCGGTGAAATTCACCATATCTTCGGCCAGCTGTTTTTTCATGTCGCCGTAGCGTATCTGGCAGCGGTTGTACAGGTCGTCGAAATGTTGCACGTTTTCGGGTGCCGACACCACGCTCATCAGTGTGAAAAGGTTCTGTATTTCGGTGGGTTTTGCCTGGTTCATCTCCGTGGGACCCATGTCGGTTTTGGCACGCATTATTTTTTTGCGTATTGCCGATGGCTCGTCGTTGAGGAAAATGGCGTTGCCTTCGCCCTCGCTCTTGCCCATTTTGCCGCTGCCGTCGAGACCGGGAATTTTCACCAGCTCGTTGCCGAAATTGTAGGCCTGAGGCAACGGGAACACCTCGATGCCGTACATTTTGTTGAAACGGTTGGCAAAGGTGCGGGTCATCTCCAGATGCTGCTCCTGGTCTTTGCCCACAGGCACTTTGGCGGCCTTGTGGATAAGTATGTCTGCGGCCATCAGCGTGGGATAGGTAAGCAGTCCGGCGTTTACGTTGTTGGGCTGCTGGCGCACCTTGTCCTTGAAGGATGTAACGCGCTCAAGTTCACCAAGATAGGCATTCATGTTAAGGAACAGATACAGCTCCACCACTTCGGGCAGGTCGCTTTGCACGTATATGGTGGCTTTTTCGGGGTCGAGGCCGGCGGCAAGGTACTCCACCAGTATCTGGCGCACGTTGCCCGAAAGGTTTTCGGGAGTGGGATGCGTGGTAAGCGAATGGTAGTCGGCTATGAAAAAATAGCAGTTGCACTCGTCCTGCAGACGTATAAAGTTACGCAATGCGCCAAAATAGTTGCCAAGGTGCAGATTACCTGTGGGACGTATGCCACTAACAACAGTTTCTTTACTCATAATCAGTATGTTATATCAAAATAATGTTCTGCAAAAACTTTTGCAAATATACAAAAAAATATGGTTTTGGGCAGTGTTTTGGCACAAGTAGCCCTACCAGCTGCCGCCGGCGCCGCCACCGCCAAAGCTGCCGCCTCCGAAACCGCCAAACCCGCCACTGCTGAATCCGCCGCCCGACGAACCGCCGAAACCTCCAATACTGCCACCCCAAAATATCGGTCCCGAGCTGGAAGCTCCGCCACTGCTGTACGTGGTGCCGCCACCATGTTTCGATGCCCATACCATCACCGCAATTATCACTATAAAAAAGAGAAACACCAATACAATAGCCGCTGTGTCGTCCCCTTCGTAATCCTTGTACGAATATTCGCCCTTTACAATAGGTATTATCACGTCCAACGCAGCTTCTATGCCGCCATAGTAGTCGTTTTCTTTGAAATGCGGTATCATCTCGCGCTCTACAATTTGCTTGCAAGTGGCATCGGGCAGAGCCCCCTCCAAACCATATCCGGTGGCGATAAACGCTTGGCCTTTTGTCTCATTTTTTACCTTCACCACTATCACCACACCGTTGTTCTCTTTCTCTTGCCCCACACCCCATTTTCTGCCAAGCTCATAAGCGTAGTCGGCAATAGCGTAGCCGTCGAGGGTTGAAACCACCACTACTGCAATCTGGTTACCGGTACTGTCGTCCAATTCCACCAGCCTACGTTCCATCGAATCCATCTGGAACTTGTTGAAAACGTTGGCAAAGTCGTTCACCAAACGCTCCGGAACCGGACGCTGCGGAATACCCGCTCTCACCGCAGACACCGCCAATGCCAAAAGCAATATCGAAATAAGTTTCTTCACTTTCATCATAAAAATACGGGCATTTCATTATTTTGCCGCACTAATAACACACTTTTCAAATAAAAATTGCCACAAACCTCAATTATTGGATTTTTTTTGGTATCTTTGCGAAACGTTCCATTATCACAATGACAATAGAACTAACTGGAAACAAAATTCTTAGAATAACCAAAACATTTTTTATGAGCAAAACAAAATGGATACTTCTGGCACTGGTTTGCGTGGCACTAACTGCAAATGGTCAGAAAAAGAAACAGGAACCCGACACCAAAGGCCTATCCGCCGAAACTTTGGTCAAAATTCAGGAATCGTACAAAAACACCGCCGAGGACAAGGCCTTGCGCAATGCCATGAACAGCATCGACCTGAACAAACTGGCACAGAACTCCGAAAACAGCACCGCTTTCAACACATACTTCTCCAACCGCGTCAACTCGCAAGCCATCACCGACCAGAAATCATCGGGACGCTGCTGGATGTTCACCGGAATGAACGTGTTGCGCAACAAGGCCATACGCAAACACAACCTGCCCGCCACTTTCCAGTTCTCGCAGGTATACACCTTTTTCTGGGACCAGCTGGAAAAATCCAACCTCTTTCTGCAGGCTGTGATAGACACCCGCAAGTCCGATTTCAACGACAAAACCGTGGAATGGCTCTTTAAGAACCCCATAGGTGACGGCGGCCAGTTCACCGGAGTGGCCAACCTACTCACCAAATACGGCATTATGCCCGCCGACGCCATGCCCGAGACCTACAGCAGCGAACACACCTCGCAACTGTCGTCGCTTATATCGCTGAAACTGCGCGAATTCGGCCTCGAGCTGCGCGACATGAGCGCCAAAAAAGGCGTTACCGAACAAAAACTGCAGGACCGCAAAGTGGAAATGCTCCAGACCATCTACCGCATGCTGGCCCTCAACTTCGGCGTACCCCCAACCGAATTCACTTGGACCCGCAAGGACGCCAAGGGCAACCCCGTGGAAACCAAGACCTATACTCCAAAATCGTTCTACGAAGAATTTGTTGACGAAGACTTCAGCAACTACTACATGATTATGAACGACCCCACCCGCGAATACTACAAAGTTTACGAGATAGAATACGACCGCCACGTGTACGACGGACAAAACTGGCGCTACCTGAACCTGCCCATGGACGAGATTGCCGAAATGGCCATAGCCTCCATCAAGGACAGCACCATGATGTACTTCTCCTGCGACGTGGCCAAGTTCCTCGACCGCTCAAAAGGTTTTATGGACATCAACAACTACGACTACGCCTCGCTGATGGGCACCACTTTCAATATGGACAAAAAACAGCGCGTTATGACACACGCCAGCGGCTCGAGCCACGCCATGACCCTCTGCGCCGTGGACATCGACAAAAATGGCAAACCCATAAAATGGATGGTGGAAAACAGCTGGGGCAACAAATACGGATACAACGGCTTTTTGATAATGACCAACGAATGGTTCAACGAGTATATGTTCCGTCTGGTGATTGAGGACAAATACATGCCCGCCAAAACCAAAGCCCTGCTCAACCAGAAACCCATCATGCTCCCCGCCTGGGACCCAATGTTCCTGCCGGAAGAATAAAATTGCAATATAAGATTTTTCAAAAAATCCGCGCCTCGTAAGGTGCGGATTTTTTTGTTGAAAAAAGTACAGGACAAATGGGCTGAAAACGCGTAAATTTGCCAAAAAAACACAAAAGCGCTGATTTGTAGCACATTACCTCACAACACGCGAAAATAACAAAAAAAAATGTATAGAAATATTTACAAAGAGTATTGAATTGGAAAAACCGTCCCGACCATAAACCACTAATCCTGTTAGGTGTGCGCCATGTGGGGAAGACTTATGGGGGCATCTATAAATAAAGAATCCCCAATTCCAAGCACTATATAACTGGTCCTTGCCGACGGAAACGATATCCCCAAGACGGCTATTGCCGAAATTGTACGGGTTCTTGACCTTGAAAAGTGGGAAAAGCAGGCACAGAAAGAGTTTTTCCGAGGTCTTCCGCATTGCGTTGTGGGCCGTGTGCGGCCCAAGGTTGACACCGGTTATTTTTATAGCCCTCACGACATCTAATATAACCCTCATGGCCCTGTTCGTGCCGTCTTGGAAAAAAGTTCCTATTTATTCGATTTTTTTTCTTTTTTTTGCAGTGTGGCATATCGGTCTTTTTTTTTGTTATTATAACGCATAAAATACTGAATCCCGGTAAATTATGCAACACGTTATGCCACTTTTTATCAACACATTTTGTTCATTTCCAGCTCTCTGGATGAACTTGCGAAACTTAAAACGATTATAATACATAAAAACATGCTAAAGTATTTGTCAATCCCTTTATTAATAGTGATTTTGCTGTTTTCTTCATGTAAATCAACTTACAATTTTTGTCAGATTTACGAAACTAAGCCATTCAACGATAATGACATAAAATCTTCCAAGAATGGCATTCAATTTGAGAATGAGCAGTGCATTATTTCATACAATTTCTGGTCAGACCACGGACATGCGGGTTTTCTATTTTACAACAAAACCGATGAAATAATATATGTTGACTTGACGAAATCTTTTTTTACTCGCAACGGTAATGTTTATGATTTGTTCGATGGAAAAGAATGGACTTCCTCTTCATCTTATTCAATATCTGATTCATATCAGTGGACAACTTCTTCATTCGCATCACTCTCAACGATAGAAAAAGTTATAACAGGGATAATGATACCAATTACTTATGGTGGAGAGGTTGTCTCTGTAACTGGAACAGTTGGTAAAAGCAAAAGTCAATCCACCACATCTGGAACATCCACTACTCGCTCATCGTCTGTGACAACCAAGGAAAAACCAATTATTGCTATACCCCCACACAAATCGAAATATATTTCTACATACAACATTGCAGTTTCTCGATTTTTATCATGCGAATTAGAAATATTGCCACAGAAAAGCTCTCGAGTAACTTTTACAAAAGAAAACAGTCCATTGCAATTTTCAAATTTTATAACTTATTCTGTTGGCGAGAATGGCAGTGTGATTTCGATTGAAAACGCTTTTTATGTTTCGGCGGTTACAAACTACGCTGAACCCGAAATAGTCGAATATCGAGAACGTGAAGCACCCTGTAAGAATTTGAAAAATGAATCTGAATATGCTAATGAAACGGAATATGGTGAACAGTTATATGATAAGTTCACGAAAGCTAACGTTTGCGTATTTGCAAGTTCTTTTTACTGGATGTATTCTACTGAATCTTTTGAACACATATATGATAAAAAAGAGGCCAATTATTCCTATTCATCGAATTATGGCGCATATAAAAAACACAACAAATAAGCCATAATAATCAATTAACTGACATTGGTTGTTACCTCAAGGTAATGCAAAAATCCATTCACCTCAACCCAAACACCTCCCGCCCTCACAAGCGGGAGTTGCTTTTTTCTCCAAGCCAAGTCCATCCCCCTGCCAGAGTTGAGGCTTGCCCAACACAGCTTCAGTCTTTTAGGCGCCTGAAGAGGTAAACCATTCTCACCCTATTATGTCATTCAGCCAATTTTCATTGTGTCATTTGGCCAAAATAACTTTCAGCATTTAATAGGCCGCCCCCCCCCCAAAAAAAAAGCATCCGGCTTTGCAGTTCCCCACACCGCAAAGCCTTTTTTTGCACCGCCACCATCCATCTCAAAAACACTGACTCGCAAGTGTAACATATTGTAGTACAATATATTGTACGTAAAAACAATGTTGATGTTTTTAACACCTTTCCGCAAGGCGTTTTTCAATCAGGGCAACAGTGCGTGGACACAAAAAAAACTCCCGCCCTTTTTCGGGGTGGGAGCATAAAAAATGAATAATTTAAACACAACCTTTTACAGCTTCGGTCCGGCGGGCACAAGAGCTTTGCCTGCGGCGTTGAAGGTGAATTTTTCGAAATTTTTGATAAAGCGGGCCGCAAGGTCCTTGGCTTTCTCTTCCCATTGTGCGGCGTCGGCGTAGGTGTCGCGGGGGTCGAGTATGCCGGTGTCCACGCCTTCGAGCAGTGTGGGGACTTCCAAACCGAAATAAGGAATTGTTTTGGTGGGAGCCTTGTCGATGCTGCCGTTAAGGATGGCGTCGATAATTCCGCGGGTGTCCTTGATGGAGATACGTTTGCCGGTGCCGTTCCAGCCGGTGTTCACCAGATAGGCCTTGGCGCCGTTCTGTTCCATGCGTTTCACCAGCTCTTCGGCGTATTTGGTGGGGTGCAGGCTAAGGAAAGCTGCTCCGAAACAGGCCGAGAAGGTGGGAGTGGGCTCGGTGATGCCGCGCTCGGTGCCGGCCAGTTTGGCGGTGAATCCGGAAAGGAAGTAATACTTGGTCTGGTCGGGGGTGAGTATGGAAACGGGAGGCAGCACTCCGAAAGCGTCGGCGGATAGGAATATCACCTTTTCGGCGGCGGGAGCCTTGCTCACGGGTTTCACTATGTTTTTGATGTGGTATATGGGGTACGACACGCGGGTGTTTTCGGTAACGCTCTTGTCGGCGAAGTCCATCTTGCCATTGGCGTCGACGGTAACGTTCTCCAGCAGTGCGTCGCGGCGTATGGCGTTGTAGATGTCGGGCTCGGCTTCCTTGCTCAGATTGATTACTTTGGCGTAGCAGCCACCTTCGAAATTAAACACGCCCTCGTCGTCCCAGCCGTGTTCGTCGTCGCCGATGAGCAGACGCTTGGGGTCGGTGCTGAGGGTGGTCTTGCCAGTGCCCGAAAGACCGAAGAAAATGGCGGTGTTTTTGCCTTCCATGTCGGTGTTGGCGGAGCAGTGCATGGCGGCAATGCCTTTCAGCGGCAGCAGGTAGTTCATTATGGAGAACATGCCTTTTTTCATTTCGCCGCCGTACCATGTGTTAAGTATCACCTGTTCGCGGCTTGTAAGGTTGAAAACCACGGCAGTTTCGGAGTTGAGTCCCAGCTCCTTGTAGTTCTCCACTTTAGCTTTTGAGGCGGTGTAAACCACAAAATCGGGTTCCCCGTAGTTGGCCAGTTCTTCGTCGTTGGGACGGATGAACATGTTCTTTACAAAATGTGCCTGCCAGGCCACTTCCATAATGAAACGCACCTTGAGTCGGGTGTTGGGGTTGGCTCCGCAGAAAGTGTCCACCACAAACAGACGTTTGCCGGAGAGCTGGTTCACAGCCAGTTTCTTGAGCTCGGCCCACGATGCCTCGGACAGCGGCTTGTTGTCGTTTTTGTATTCGTCGCTGGTCCACCACACGGTGTCCTTGCTCACTTTGTCCATCACAAAGAATTTGTCTTTGGGCGAACGGCCGGTGTAGATGCCCGTCATCACGTTGATGGCGTCGAGTTCGGTTATAGTGCCTTTGTCGTAGCCGGTAAGGCCGGGTTTTGTCTCTTCGGCAAAAAGAGTCTCGTACGAGGGGTTGTACAGAACCTCGCTGACATTGTTGATGCCGTATTTTCTTAAATCGATACTCATAGTGTTGTGAGTTTTAATTATTTATACAATGTTCTTATCTTTCCTATAAAGTTGCAAATTTAGTGTTTTTTATCCGAAAAAACAAATTTTTTATATTTTGCAGATTTTCAATATTTTGTGCAGTGCGTTGGCGTTTTTTTGTCGGTGTTTTCTGTAATTTCAGCCCAAAAACGAGGGCATAGGGCAGTAGTGGCTTTCAAGAATCGGAGATATTGTTTTTGTTTAATACTCTAGTACAACAATCGACCGATTTTTTCGTTTTAATGAGCATAGAAGAACAAAAACAAACAGCAGAAAGCATCATGGCATTGGTAAACCAGTTGCCGATAGTCGAACGTGTCCGATTCAAGGAACTATTCAAGGAGGCTCCGGAAGGGCCCAAAGAGATTGAGGAGTATCTGGAGGAGCAGCGGTTCTCCGGAGGCCGTGTGTGTCCCATATGCGGGGGTATGCATGTGCAACGCAACGGGAAGCGAGCCAACGGGAGCCAGAAGTATATATGCAAGGATTGCGGAAAAACGTTCTCAATACGCAAGAACTCGATATTCAGCGGCACACACAAGCCGATGGCCGTATGGCGCGAGTACTTGGCCTGCATGGCTGAGGGGCTGTCGCTTGACAAGAGTGCCGAACGGTGCGGCATTACACACGCGACAGCTTTTGCCTGGCGGCACAAGATACTTGATGCCATTGCCAAAGGGGAATAAATGCAGGAGTTGAATGGGATTGTGGAAGCTGATGAGGCGTTTCTGAGGGTGTCATACAAGGGCAACGCCGCATTGTTTTCATCTGTGGATGTTGGCGGGAAAGCCCGCAAACATGGCGGAGAGAACCACACACGAGGCCTTTCCGACGAGTTGGTGTGTGTCCCCTGCGCCATAGACCGCAGGGGAAACGCAGTCAGCAAGGTGGCGAAGTTGGGCAGATGCTCCGCAGAAGCGTTGGGGTATGTTCTCGGCGGCCACATTTCGGCAGAGTCCACGCTTTGCGGCGATGAGGACAAATCCTACCGCAAGTTCTCAAAAAAGAACAGCCTAAAGCTTGCGCAAATCAAGGGTGGCAAGGCTGTCAAAGGCATATTCCACATTCAACACCTGAACGCTTACCACTCCAAACTCAAGGCGTTTGTACCGTCGTTCAAAGGGGTGTCCACAAAATATTTGAACAACTGCCTTGTGTGGAATAACATAGTAGAGCACAAGGGAGGCACACTTCGCGAGAAAGCTCTAAACATCCTTCACGCCATGACGTCGTCCGTGTTTGAGGAGATAACACTTGCCGTGCCTTTACGCCCAATATTGCCTATTTTGATGAAAAACCAGTCGAATATTTAACTACAGCGAAATGTATTCATTAGGTTTTGACTCCAGAGGTTTAAAAAATGAAGACGAAATTGAATCATTACGAACAATATCGAAAGAAGGGGCAAAAATCAAAGACGACATTACATCTACAAATTACAAGCATCTTGGTGCATTAGGAAAAGATTTATATTATAAGTTGGGATGGGGAGAGCATGAATATGAAAGTTACGTTTCAAGAACAAAAAAACACGCCAAAAAGGCAATAAAGAAAAAATTTTAACGTTTTATTAGAATGAAGAAAATTATAATTTTTGCTTTTGTACTTCTCACAATTCCATTGTCTTATGCCCAAAATTATGACGGTATCGACATTTCGCACCATAATGGAAGGATTAACTGGAGACAACTCCCTAAGACCTTGGATTTTATTTATATAAAAGCAACAGAAGGTGGCACTTATGTTGACCAATATTATATACGCAACGTCGATTCTGCCACATTGTACAAGTTCAACATCGGTTCGTACCATTATTTCAGAATGACATCAAGTGCCGAAAAACAGTTTGCCAATTTCAAGAAAACCGTGGTCAAAGCCAAGCAAAAACTAATACCGATGGTTGATGTTGAGCTGAATGGCAAAGATGATAACGGTTGGAACATTGACGGGTATCACACATCTGTAAATGCAGAGAAAAATCAGATAATAAAAAGTTTGAAGACTTTGCTGGCAAATATTGAAAAGGAGTATGGATGTCGCCCAATGATTTATTGTACATGGGCGGCTTATGTGCAAGTGGTAAAAGGCAATTTTGACAATTACAAGATATATCTTGGCAATTATGCGCCCACGCCAAAAATAAACAACTACACAATATGGCAATATTCTGAAAAAGAATCAATAACCGGCATACCCAAACATACAGACGTATGCGTATTCAACAAAGGCAAATGTATAAAAGATATTGAAATGCCCAACAAATAACTCCCCACGGCGGAGCTCTGCAAAAAAATAAAAAAATTCTCTGAATTTCTTTGCGGATTCAGAAAAAAGTAGCGGCGTACCATACCGCCAAAACCACCACCTCCCACACCGCTTTCCGCCACACGGGAGGCTGGTGCAAATGAGGCTATCCTATATAACCGTCAGAACACCAAACATCTGCACACCTGCCATTCACAGCAAGTATTAAGTAAAATACTTTTTTATTTGGTGGCACAGAAAAAACTCCG
>CALGGY010000161.1 GCA_937915785.1 uncultured Bacteroidales bacterium | reverse complement strand
TCCCATTTTATTTTATCAACTATATTTTAGAAAAAACGTTTTGGACACTATTGGTCTTTAGCCCAAAACATCCATCTTTTTCAAAATAAAACACATTTTTTATTGCCGTCAGAATTCAATATTCGCACATCCATTCGGATAATTTTTCATATACGCGATTCTCGTTGAGGAATAATCGCTATAAAATAATTGCACCATAATCAGAAATTTTGTTTGACTTCAAATAATTTCGCAACAGTATTTTGTTTCATAATTTATATTATGTTGAATTAAAAATGACGAAAAATATAACGAACGTAACGAATAATCAATTTTATGATAATAGGCAATATAAAAATAAAGCCTAAAACAGTGAAAATCATTACTATAAAATTACTAATATCTGGTGTTATCATACTACAAAGATACAACATAATTGTTACGTTTTTGTTACGAAACGGTTAAGATTTTGTTACAATTTTGTTACAAAAAATATTGTGCTTTGAATATATTTAATACTAAAAAAAAAACGCGCGCACGAGACGCGCACGCGAATGCTTATATAAGATAATTGAGTTATCAACACTACATTATTTATTAACACCTTCGAAACACAACAAACTCAAGCCTGACAGAAATCCTACGGGTCTGGGCTGAGTTTGTAGTGTGTTTCGGGCATTAATAAATAAAAGCATTGATAACTAAATTTATAAATTAAAAAGTATTCGCAACGTGCAGAATAATAACAATCTGTCAGTTGCCGTATTAAATACAAGGAAACCAGCACAGAAAAACCCAGCAACTTGATTTGCTGGGTTTTTCTTGTACATCGCAAACAAAGATTTGCTAATTCCGAGTAATTATTTAGAACCAGAAACAGAATGTACAGAATTAGAATAAGACGCACCGAAAACACCACGAATTGGGTCAAGGATGTGAGAAGCAGTAGTAACAATTGCATTGAGAACACGGTAAACTGAACCAGTAAAAGAATCTTCTGCACCAGGACCAAAACCGCCGAGAGCAATTTGATGATCAGATTGATTAACAGCAAGGATAATCTCCTTGTTAGAAGTATCCAATTGAAACTGACGGAGATAATTTTGAACATACTCATCAGAATTACGAGTTTTCTCATCAAAATCAGCTTGTAATTTCTTTAAACGGGCAGCCTGATGAACATCAGCAGTTTGCTCTTTGGTCAAATTAGTTTGTTCTTCGGTCAAAGTAGCCTGTTTTTCGGCCAAAGTTGTTTGAGCTTGAAGCAAAGCCAATTTTTGAGGCAAGAGCGTTAAAAGTTCAGTAGTTTGGGCACGATTTAAACCAGTTTCGGACTGAATACGTTCCAATTCAGCGGGCTGTATATTATCAATATAATATTTAACTTTATCAGCCTCAAGCAAAGTTAAAAGTTCTTCGGCCTGCAAGTTCCTAATAGATTGAGTAATCTGCTTAAGTTCAGAACCCAATTTATCAATTTCGACAGTTAATTTCCTGTGCTGGTCTTCTGTAAGAGTATCAAGCCACTTTTTATCAACATCAAGTTTTACATTAAGGTCGGCACTTTGCAAGTCCATAAAACCAGCCTCAGAATTCTTTTTGCGAGTATCTGCCTCAATATTTTCACGCTGCGCGTCAAGTAGAGACATAGAAGAAAGATCAGAGGCGAAGTTAGAAAAGGGATTTGCAAAATTAGCAGAAGCCTGACCTTGAGAACTCACCATTTCGGGAGAGGAAGCACTAACATTTTCAATACCATTAGACATAAGCAAACCAGGATTAAGACCGGCGGCGCGAAGACGCTGAACTTGATTAATAGGAGAGTTATAAGCGTTCTCAGCATTCCATTGGTCAATGTTCCACTGATTTTGCTGTTGGGCTAAAGACTGATTGTGTCTATTAACACTATTTTGATTCCATAAACTAACAGCAGAAGCAACTACAGTACCAACAAGGGAAAGAATTGCAGCGACAGCGCTTTTTTCTTTTGGCTGATTGTCACCAGAAGTATCAAGTTCAGGAACTTCCAAATCTTCATAAGGTCCCATAATTAAACTCCTTTCTGATTAGTTACAGGTTTAAAACTACCGTCAGAATAAGCCTTGCGTATTTTCTTCTTACTGGCTTGAGAGCGTTCCCAAAGGTCATTAATATCAACGCCGCGTTGATATTCGGGATTAACAGAAAAATCATTATAAGCAGTGTTATCAGTGGGGGAAAAAAATTGTTCAGAAAGGTTAGCGGGAGAAACAGCTCGACCGTCTTTCGAAGCCTTTAACATATCGGCAGGTGTATAACTCAAATCAGACTGGACACAAGATTCATCTGGAGAAAAAGCAGGATAGCAAGGACGAATAAAATTTTTTGATGTAAATTTCATAATAATAAGTTTTAAAAAGTGAAAAAAGGGGTAGAACAAACAATAGTAACTTTTAGTAACTATTGTAGATCAAACAATAGTAACTTTTAGTAACTAATGGAAGTTCTACCCATACGAATAAAATAATTAACTGATAGTAGGTATATGAATACGAGGAATAGCACGTTTTGCCTTTATGTCAAAATGAATTTGACCCATAAAAGTATGGTCGGAAGAAGAAGTATCTATAAAAGGATTAGTCATTTCGTCCGGATTGATATGCAAAAAGTTAGCGTTAAGGTTAGGGGAGTGGGTAAAGTTACGAGTAATCAAAAAGCCCTGCAAGTCAGTACGGAATAAGCCGTGAACCTCATCATAAGACGCAATAAGGTCATACCAGGGGCGTTGATAGCCAAAAGTAGAAGTATACGGAAGACCCTCAACCTTACGTTGAATTGGAGTAACCTCACGGTAATCAATAGGTTGCAAGCCGATACCATTAAATTCGGGAAAATGCCAAGACAAAAGATTATCTTTAATAAATTTTTTATCAAGAATTTGACTATAACAAGGAATGGGAACAATTGTTAACATACAAACAATAAAACCAGGCTCGTCACAATAGTGAGTAATAGAGTGTTCAGAAGAGGAAAAAATTCCAGCCTGACCAGAATAATCGCCTAAATTCATCTCTTCAGTCTGTGCGGTAGAAGTAATTTGACGAACATTTAAATTACGGGTATAACCGCCAATGTATTCAGGCAAATCAACAGACTTATATTTAATATTAACACCAGTATGAGACTTAAGAACTTCGGCGTAACGAAGTCCGCGACGCATAGCATTTTCCATAAAATTTTGGAAGTGGGAAACATTACGAAAATCGTTGATACTAATACCATAAGAAATAAGATCGCGCAAGCGAGTAAGAGAACCAATAGGAGTACCCTCTGAATAACTATCAATACCGGTTAAAGTATTACCGTCATCACCAATAACGGGAGTGACGGTATAAACCTGACCATTAGCATCCTCAAAGGTAAATTTACCAGTAGAGGAAACACCAACAAGGGCAGCGTCACCCAACTGGGGAGACTTATAGCAAGAAGTAAGAAAGTCAAGTTCATAATTACGATAGCGGAGATTTAAAGGTGTAGTACTGTCAGCACCATCACCCAAATTCGTACAATAGCGGTTAAACTCTTCTACACCGTCCAAAATAAAGGGGTCAACACCGTTACTATTACGATAATAAGCGTTATAAATGCTTTCATAACAACGGAAAGGATAAGCAGCTAATTTAATATCGGGAACGGTTTCATTTGGTTGAATAACAAAGGGGTTGTTAGCAGAAGAAACATCGGCAGAAGAAACGTAATGACGCTTAACAATAAGAGAAGAAAAAGACTTATAAATATCAAGAGTTTCAAAACCTAAAGTAATCCAGAATTTACGACCATTAATAAGGGAATTAACGGCATCTACATCAGAGAAAGAAATAATATGCGAGTCCAAAGAAGCATCATAAGAAGTTTGTCCAGAAGTATGATAAACAATGTGACTGTCATTGAAATCGTCAGAAGTATCAGAGGGACAAGAAATATAAAGAATATAATCAACGGGTTGGGTTACAGAGTCAATAAAGAACCTAATATCACCACCTAAAAGAAAAGAATTAGAACCGAAAACATTACCAATATAATAATCGCCAATAGTAGAAGAAGACAAGACAGTATTAGCGTTCAAGAAATAACTCAAAGGAAACGAATCATAAAACTGACTACCCCACGAAAGATTAGGATAAAGAACAGAAAAATAAGAACCATTTGAGAGAGAGGAAAGATTAGCGTTGAAAGTTGCATTTGTTACAAGGTCTTCAGTTGTAGAGGTAGAAGTACCTTCGAAAACAGAATGATCATCTCGGAGAGAGGTATAAGATAAAGGAACAGGGTTAAAAGAAATATAGTCATAGCCTTCTTCATCTGCGTAAGTTGTTGGAACACCTAAATAATCCGCAAGGGTACCGGTACCAATTTCACCAGCACGAGAGGCAGGAATAGAAATATATGGAATTTCAATATCTTTGGTTTGGCTATAAAAGTCCATAAAATTAGTTTGTAAGTTACGCAAACGTTGATAAAAAAAACTAACTTGAACACGAACAGGTGTTTGAAGAGGAAAGGCCAAAGGCAAAGCACGCAGACCGATAGAACTTTTAATGCGGAAAGTGTCACCAGGGTTAACCTCTTTACAGAGAAGCGGGACAATTTTACCGAAACCGGTAGTGAAATTATTGTCAAAAGACAAATCGAAATTGTTACGCTGTGGTTTACGAGCGTAATCCTCATTTTGTTTAAAAATTTGAGACATAAAATTAAAAGGTTTTAAGGGTTAAAGATTTACGATAATATTGCAATGCGGAAATTTCATTATCCGCAATTTTGCCAGATGTAAGTGGCTCAACACGAGAAAAATAACGTTCGATAAAGGAATTTTTAGAAATAGTATCATTGATATAAAATTGAATAGGATAGGTTAAAAGAGAAAAATCGCACGTTTTCCAACGGAAGAAATCATAAATAAAATCTTTATAGGATAAAGAAGATAAAGCAAAGCGAGAACGATAGTGATTGAACATAAAACGAAACGATGATAATTTGACGTGGGAAATATCTAACTTCACATCAGAAAGAAACGGAGATAATTTATCAACAAACCATTTACGATTGTCAACGGGGAGAGAGAAAAGACAGGATAATGATTTATAAAGTTGGGAACGTAGACGATAAGTGGAACGATTGAACGATTTAAAAAGGGTGTCAAGGAACCAACGAGAAACAATAACTTTAGAAACACGTCCAAAACGATTTTTAAATAATATATCGTGAGGACAGTTAACAGAATGAACCAAAGAAGAATAGTGTTGTTTAATATAATCAGAACCAAGACCTAAAGACCAAGAATGAACATTATTAGATTTACAAGCATAAGAACAACAATAACGAATACCGTCAGCAGGGTCTAATGGTCGATTGTGTTTTTTCTCATAATTTGCCCTATAAAAAGGGTCATTAATTTGTGTGGCTTGTATACGACCAAAAAGAGGACGAACCTTAACCAATTTGCCATTACGAACGGTTTTAATATAACGAGGAAAACGCCAAGGAAGTGAAAACAATTTATATGCTTGAGATTGTGAAAGTTTAGGAAGACCCCAAATTAGAAAATGATAGTGCAAACGGCCGTGTAATTCACCAAGTTCAGAAGTACCAAAAAAACGTATATTTACATTATAAAAACGATAACAATAATCGCGAAGACGCTTTATATAAGATTGAATATGTCGAATGTTAGGCTCGTTATTTTTAGGAAGTGAATAAGGGGCATAAGTAAGAGTAACGAAATAGGGCAGTTCTTTATGGCACTCACATTCAAATTCACAACGCTGGGTAATAATTGAAGTGTTACGTTTTTCACAAAGAACACAATGATTACAAGGAACTTGAATAAAAAGAGGTACTTTTTTATGCAAGAAGTCAAAAGTATAATAATCGTCAAGCATAGAAGTGTTGACAATAGGCAATAAAGTCTCTTTTAGAAATTGATATAAGTTCAAAGGTTGCAATTCATTAACACAAGGAAAAAACCGCGAGACGCCATTATAATAAATATAGCGGTGATGTGAAACGGCACGATACACGCCTGGATTAATCAACAATTTAGGATGCAAACAATTAATCACAAGATAGTTACTTTTAGTAAGTATTGTAGATCAAACAATAGTAACTTTTAGTAACTATTGGAAGTTCTATAATAAACAATCTCTGATACTTCAGTTTTAACTAAATGAAAACGAACATCAGAACCATATTTTTTAATATAGTTCAGGCGCCAACGATTAACAACGTCTTTATCGTGATGAAATAAAGAACCTAAAAAAACATAATCATCTTCATCATAAGTTCCAAGATACGCCTCAATGGAATAATGCGTATAACGAAAAATAGTATTATTATTCATAATTAAAACAAGTTTTGATTTTTCGACAAAAATAAATTTCACCGTCTAAATTTATAGAATATAAGTATTTGTCACGCTTTTCCATATCTGCCAAAGTTTTGACAAATTGACGGGCTTTTTTGAAATTATAACCTTGAAGTATGACAATACGACCGTTTTGATAAAAACCATAATGCCACGGAAAGTTAGAAAGGTCAACAGCATTTTGTTTCATAATTTATATTATGTTAAGTAGCGTATAAAAAAGAGAGGGTATTTAAAACACCTCACCACCATAAAAAAAACTATGAGCGAACTTAAATGATCATTTTTCCAAAACCAAGCGAAAACCGAAATCGGTGTTTCTGTTGTATGGCAAAGAATTATTGCGTGCACTCACTCGGCATTTTGTTCGAGGCGCAAGCCAGCTGCCGCCACGAAGCACACGGTTTTCTCCAAAGTCGGCACCCATGGGATTTGATTGTTGTTTATCTGTATATTTTCCATAAACATCGCTACACCATTCGTAAGCGTTGCCGCTCATGTCGAATATACCAAGCTCGTTTGGTTGACGCTGGTTTACAAAATACAGTTCAGCCCCACCGAGCGTTTCGGCGTTCCAAGCAACTTTTTCGGCATTGTTGCTGCCTGCAAATCTGAAACCTTTGCTACGGTTTCCGCCACGGGCTGCAAACTCCCACTCAGCTTCGGTGGGCAATCGGAAAGTGCGTCCTGTAAGGGCATTCAGCGTTTCAATAAACTCCATGCAATTGTACCAGCTCACGTTGTGAACTGGCCTGTTGCTGCCTTTTATTGTGCTGGGATTGTTGTCCATAACAGTTTGCCAAAGTTCCTGAGTTACTTCGGTTTGCGCAATCTTGTAAGCATCAAGTGTTACAGTGTGCACAGGTTTTTCGTCCGAAGCTGCGGCCACGCTTTGCTCGGCTGTGCCGCCCATTTCGAAAGTTCCTGATTCCACTTTGACGAAAACCACGGGTAACCCTTTTACCCACACAGTGTCTGTTTTTACAGGCTCGGGACCTTGGGCATAAACAGCTACGGCAAGAATGTTGAAAAAAACGCAGAGTAAAATATTTTTCATGGCTATATCGAATTGAATTACAGCGATTTACAAAATCTCAAATTTAAGCATCACACTTCGTCCAAGCTCTATAATGTCGCCATTTTGAAGTGGATACAGAGTTTTGTCGGTTTCAATTTTTATTGGATTGGGAGTTCCCTCGCGGATAATTTTTGTGGCGTTGCCCGACGAAAAGCCGCTTATCATGGCGTGCAGGTAAAATCGGCCGTTTGTCAATTCAATATTGGCGTGCGAGCTGCTCACATAATTGTTCAAATTGGCCAGTGTTGTATTGGGTTCGTCATCGTTTATCACAATGTCGTTTTGGCGTGGAACACCATTTTTGGTAGTAAATTCTCCCCTGCCTATTTTGTAAACCGTTTTGCCGTCGGAGACTGGATCTATCAGATACTCAGATTGTTTGAGGCTGCCATGGTTGAACGCCACGGATATTTTGGCTTTTTGCGACGGCACGTCGGCCGTTGTTTTGGCGGTAAGCAACTCAACAAAAATTTTCTGTTTGTAAACATCGGCGGCATTTGGCTCAGCTTTTTTGTTTGAAACAATTTTCAAAGTACCATTGGCAAGCGAACTAAACCCACTATTTTCGAACATCAGTCGGAGCTGGTTTTCGAAAGTTTTGTCGAGAACAAGGCCGAGACTACTTCTGTCCACATAAAATACCGCACCTGTAAAATCGTCTTTACCGAGTAGGTTTTTAAGCATTTGTCTGGTGTTGTCCACAACGGAAGCCCTTATTTCGGGAGCTGAGTCGTCTTTGTTGTCCTGCCGGGTCGGTGTTTGTTGGGTAGCCTCTTCCCCACCCTGTTGCCCGGCTTTACCATTGTTGGCAGGATTGTCGGTTTTTGCATCTTTATTTGGCATTACCGTCATATTTGACTGATTTTTTTTATCTGGATTGAAAAAATTGTCAATGTCGGAAAAAAAGTCTTTTAGTCCCATAATCAATAATTTAAATTAATTTATATAACCCAATTCTTTAAGTACTTTTAGCACCCTGTCTCTGGTAAGTGCCATGGCAAGTCCGGAGTGAGCTTTGGCGCGTTCGATACGCACAGCAACGGCAAGTTTATTGGCTTTGGATTGGTTAACGCCTTCGCTATCAACAAAAAACATGTACCACGCATCGTTTTCGGAATGCACTTTGTCGGTTCTGCGTCCGTTCACATTCCCGTTTTTGAACGAAACGGGCTTGCCGCTTTGGTTGCGATAGACATGCGACCGTTCGGGAGTGCCTGTTTTTCCGCCAATGGCGGCATTGGCGATACCTCCTTTTATCCGGGCTTGGTCTTTCATATACTGTTTTAGTAGGCTTAGCGATGATGTGCATACCTGTTCGGTTTCTACTGATGTGAGTTTTTTGTGCAAGGTGTCGTTTGGCGAAAGAGGCAGCAGAAAGCGTGTGTGAGCAAGGGTGCCGTTGTTCACCACAATGGAGGCCACTCGAGCCATGCTGAGCGGAGTGGCGCGCAAGGTGCCTTGTCCCCAAGCCCATGCGCACTCGTTCCAGTTCATTTTATGCAAACGCGGCTCGCGAGGATTTTGTCCGTCGCGGTTTGCTATATAGCGCTGATAGCGGTTGATGCCTGCCGTTTGCATAGCAGCAACTGCTTGGTTGAACAGGGTGTCGTCGTAGTCGGGGTTGGGAGCGAAGAAATAAGGAGTTATCGACGAGTCTATCACAGTACGGCCTTTTGAGTTAATCGATTCCTTGTCGATGCGCATGCCAACGGCTTTGTATATGCGGGCCAGCTGCGGGTAAAGGTCCATATCGTTTACGCTGTTTACAAAATAGCAGTTTGACGATTGCACAATGGCCGAGTGCAGGTCGACATTGCCAGTGGGTTCGCCAAGCACGTTGTCCACCTTTTCTTCGTTGTACACAAAATATTGTTTTTGAGCGACTTGTGGTCCAATTTTCATAAATCCAGCCATTGCTGACATCACTTTGGCGGTGGATCCTGGCTGTGTTTGGTATGTGGTGCCGAGGTCGCGGTCGGTGTAGGCGTGGAAATTGCTGTAGTTGTCGCTGTAGTAGCTGATATGTTTTTCGGACCTTGCCAGCATGTCGTCTTGGTTTGGCAGCGGAT
The DNA here is from genome assembly GCA_937915785.1 of uncultured Bacteroidales bacterium. Classification (GTDB taxonomy): domain Bacteria; phylum Bacteroidota; class Bacteroidia; order Bacteroidales; family P3; genus UBA1219. The sequence continues at coordinate 10,109 of CALGGY010000161.1, read as the reverse complement.
AGTTGGCGGAGCAAAGCAAGTCGCCCTCGGCGGCGTCGAGCACCACCACGGACACGCGCATATAGTCGTTGTGGCGGGTGTTGGCAAACTGTTGCAGCTCGTTTTGCAGTTTAACCTGCAGTTGTGCGTCGATGGTGAGTTTTATGTCGCGTTGCTGGCGCTGTTCGTTCCATTTTTCCACTTTTCGGCTGTTGGTGCCGGCTTTGAGCATGGGCAGCAGTGCCGAATAGTCGTATAGTGTGTAGGAGTATTGTTTTGTGCCAGTTTGTTCAAGATATCGGCTGTAGCGGTATTTGTGCGAGGTGAGGCTCTGTTTCACGGGGTTGCCGTTTTTGTCGCGTTCCACGTTGTCGAACCCGCGCAGCAGGGCCAAGTGCCGGTTTTCGGCCATGTAGCCGCTTGGGTTGTTGTCGTGTGTGCCCCATTGAATTTTGGTGTTGAAATCGCCGAGCATGAAAAACATCTGGTTGCCGAATGGATAGTATCTGCGTTTGGGATATTTGAAGGTTTTGCGTATGTCGTTTTTGTCGATTCCGGCATTGGTAAGGCCGTTCACGATGGTGTCGTTGTTGCACGATGATGCTTCGCTGGTGGCCAGCAGCACTCCGTTGCGGTCGTAGATGTTGCCGGCATTCAGTTTGTCCATCAGTATTTCGATACGCGGGTTGTACTCCACCACGCGTGCGCCCTGAGTGTTGGTTACAAAGGCCGGGTGTATCAGCGTGCTGTTGCGTTTGATGGTTTGGAACACAAACAGCCACACTATTATAATTGCCGACATTACTATAAAGGACAGGCTACCCACTGTTATCACCCCATCGTAGCGTTGTATGTACTGCTCCTGCCGTTGCGAGGCCTTTTCGCGCGACAGCGACAATATTATACCGAATATCAGCAAGTTAGCAACAAGGCTCGACCGTCCGTAACTCAAAAATGGCACTGCTATGCCTGTAAGAGGTATAAGGCCAAGGCTGCCAAGCAGTATCACCAGAAATTGTATGCTGGTAACCACGGTAAGTCCGGCAATGAGATAAAAACCGAAGTTATTTCCCACTTTGCGTGCCACAAGCAGGCAGCGGTGTATGAGTATGGCCATGCACACAACAATAAGCACCAGTGCAACCCACCCCATCTCTTCGCCGATGCTGGCAAAAATCATGTCGGTATGGCACGCCGGGATTTGGTTGGGGTGCCCTTGCCCCAGGCCCTGTCCTGCAAAGCCGCCGGTGGCAAGGGCCCAATATCCGTGTGCTACTTGGTCGCCGCCGCGGGCCTCGTTGTCCCAAGTGCCATTGTGGTACCACATAACCATGGCATTGCGGTCGTCGAGGCGGTCGGCTTCGTTTTCAAAGCCAACAGTTCTCAACAGTGGGGCGCCAAACAGAAAGGCCACTATTATCAGGTTGAAGAAAATAGCGCTCTCGAATATCCGCTTGCGCAACAGCCAGCTTACCACAGTCCATGCCACGAACCACAGTGCGGCAAAAAATCCCATCAGTGCAAACGAGCCGGGCTGGCTCAGCTTGCTGCCGATGATGAGCATAAGCACAAAAGATGCCACGCCCACAAAAAGCTGCATGGTGTCGCGCCGTGCCACGGAGTAAAGCAATACGAAAGTGAGCAGTATCACCAGTGCGGGACCGCCGTCGCTCAGTATCATGTAAAAGCCCATGAAAACAAATATTGCCAATGCGGCACCCCAAACGAGTTTGAGCTGTTTGCGCCAAAAGAACTGCTGTTTCTCCGAGAAGGACTGTATGGTGTCGGCATTTTTGGAAAAAAACACCGCCATAAAAATCATTATCAGCACTTTGGAAACCTCGCTGGGCTGGAACCCGCCGAGGTTCACTTTGGCGCTGCTACCTTCGGGACCCGACCCGAAAAAGAGCAGCAAAACCATCATTGTGGCCGTAGCTACAAGATAACCAAAGGCTTCGGGCAATTCGATGTCGCGCAGTTTCGGAATTTTGGAGCAGACCAACGTTATCAGCTTTACGACAAGTATTACAGGCAACAAAGCCACAAGCATCAACAGGTAAAAACCTTTGAAAACATTGATGGCGGCTTTGTTTTGTGTGCGCCGCTGGATGTCGTTGCTGAAATCGTCGAGTTTTTTGCCGAACGGCTTGTTGGCCCAACGCAGAAACTGCATTACGAAATCGAAATCGACATGTATGCCAAACAGCGAGGTGCCGTTGTTGTAGAACCGCAGCAGGTCCATGCGTACCACAAAAAGCAGCAGCACTATGCCGAAAAAGGTGCCTTTCAGCGTGTCCCACCCGCGCAAGGTGTCGGTAAGCGGGTCGAGTATGGCGAAATGAGAGAGCAGGCCGATGCCCGTAAGCACCATCAGTATCGATATCAGCAGGGTGTCGGTGTGCTTGTTGGCACGGCGGTCGCGAACCACAACGAAACCGTATACCAGCCACCACATTACGACAAAAAGCAGGAACGAGATAACCAAATAGTTGATGTAAGTGGAGGCGGTACGCACGGCAAGCACTCCGTCGTTTTTTAGCCGCTTGTAAGTGTAGATGTCCAAAAGGGTTATGCGGTCGGTTTTTTGTTCAAAACGGAAGTTTTTGTTAGTGAGTGTTCCTTGGGGCGAGCCATAGCTGAATCCCAACTTGATGGGCAGAACGCTGTACTGGCAGCTGTCGGTAGGTTGCACGTTGAAACGCACTTCGCCATTGGCGTCGGTGAAAGCGTATTGTGCAATGGTGTCGAAAACGTAGGATTGGGAGACCGTTTCGTTGTCTCGGGACACGGTGTCGGTCAGCAGCTGGTGTTTGGTAAGTCTCACCAGCACAGGTTCTTTCACCGGTTTTTGCCTTGGTTTGCCAACCAACGAGCAAATTCTGTCCCAGAGCGAAGTGCAGGAGTCGCTCTTTGCCGTTATCCTTACGGTGATGGTTTCGCTACCCGCACTTGTTGGGAACGAATCAGTTGCCAGTTTGGGATTGGCATAAATGGCGGCCACATCGCTGGTCCAGCCCAGACGCTGTTTCGACACGCTGTCGCGGCTTTTCAGCAACTCGCCACCTTGACTTGCAGCCTCGGCTACGTCGATTTTAAAAGTGCGGGTATTGAGGTTGCCAAGATTGGGCAATACGTATCCGCTGTTCAAGGTGTCGCAAATTTTGCGGGCAATTAAAGTCACGTCCTTCGGGTCGTCCATATAGCCGAGCAGTAGGTCGGACAAATCGTTGACTTTCAGACCTTTTTGCAAGACAAGCGGTTGTTTGCCCTGCCCTTCATCTTGGCCAATATGCAGTGCTGTGCGCTGGTTGAAATACAGTGCCACAAAGCCGAAACAAAGCACCAGCGTGGCAAACAGAAGCGAAACGTATGGTCGGTTGGGTTTCATTGAGTTGGGTAAAAAGGGTAATATTCTGATAAACAAATAATTAAAGAGGTCTCTCTGGAACTATGCCTCTTTTGTTGCCATCATTGGCGGAATCGGGCTGCATAACCACGGTATCGGCCGGAATGCCATAATAACGGTTGAGCTGCGACTGCACGCGCAGTTTGAAAAATTGTGGATCTTCGATACTTTTCTGCCAAGAGAATATGGAGTCGAGAATAACCTTTTCTTGGGAAGGCTGCACCTGCTCTGGGGTGGGTTTCTGTTTTTGGAACGGTGCGAAACCGTGTCCGGCCACATAATTGCCTGCCAGAAAAGCCAGTGCCAGTCCGGCCACAATGGCAAGGGTTAACCACAGCCACGACAGGCTTTTTTTTCTGCTTGCAGCGTTATCGGTTGCTGGGTCGGCCGATGGTTTGGCCTTAGGAGCCTCAACCACAGTGGGTTTGGGTTTCGACATGGGGTTGTTGGCCACAGCCAGCACCACGGTGATATTGTCTTTGCCACCTTTGGAGTTTGCCTTGTCTATCAGCTGTTTGGTTTTTTCCTCGGGGGAGATGGGTTTGTCAAGAATTTCTGTAATTTCGGCGCTTGTAACGAGGTCGGTAAGTCCGTCGGAGCAGAAAAGCAGCTGTGTGTTTTCTTTTAGCGGCCATTTGCTGGCTTCGAAGAAACCGCGGTCGGTGGTGGTGTGCATGTCGTCGCCAAGCAGTCGGTCGATAATGTTGCGCTGTGGGTGGTTCATGGCCTCTTCTTCGGTGAGTTCGCCAATTTCTTCGCGGTATCCTACCAGAGAGTGGTCGTGAGTTATTTTTTTCAGAATACCGTCCTCGTAGCGGTAAATGCGCGAGTCGCCCACGTGCACCACATCGATTACGTTTTCGTCGAGTTCTATTATTCCTGCGCTAAGCACGCAACCCATGTTGGGACGCATGCTGTCTTGGTGACGAGCCTCGCAGATACGGTTGTTGGCTTCAACCACAGCTTCCTTCAGAGCTTCGAGCGGATTGTCGCGCAACACTCCGGCAAGGTGCTTGGGAATGTACTCCTGAGCCATCTGGGCAGCCACTTCGCCTCCTTCGTAGCCCCCTACCCCATCTATGGCCACGCAAAGTATGTAACGGTTGCTCCACACTGTCTGGGCAATAAAAGCATCTTCGTTGTTGGAACGGATTTTACCAACATTGGTTTCTCCGTAAAATTTCATTTCTTTCATATATATAATAATGTGGTTAACGTGGGTAATTGCTGATATGTTCTTTGATAAGATATGCCACAAGCAGTGCTATGGCCACAAGCAGAATGATGTCAAGCATAGTTCAGGTTGAAATTTATCTGTATGTCGTCGTTCAAAAGTATTGTGGAATTAGTAGGCAGTTCCGACCAGTTGTTTTCGTCTTTCACCATTGTTTTTTGGTTTAGTTTGGTATCGCCAACGGCAGAAATAAGGTAGCGTTGGTTTGCCGCCTCGAACCTTATGTTGATGTGCGGGTTCATAATGCTGTCGTCGTCGATGCGGATCACCTCTATGCCGGGATTGCCGCCGTTTGAGTTGGGACCTGTAATCTGCACGGTTTTGGTGCCAATTGTCAGACGGTCGGTTTTTTGGCCGTCTTTCACAAAATAATTGTCATAAATTTGCAGTGTGGCCGACACAGGTTCTTTCTTTTTATCATGTGCCACAAACCTTCTTGAAGGTCGTGCCGGCTCCGGCTGTGGTGCTTGCGGTGGTGCTTGCTGTGATGCTTGCTGTGGAGTTGGCCTTGGTATGGCGTCGTCAAGTTCGGAGCGCAGAAACTCCACGCGGAAAGCGTTATTGCTCAGCGCGGTAACATCTTTGAACGCCTCCGGATTTAGTGCAAGATTCTGCGGTGTGGTAGTGCCTTTGGTGTTGGAAAAAGTGGTAATAATGCGTCCCGAGCCGTTGCCCGAGTTGGCTATAACTGCGTTAGCAGGCGAAGCAACATCGTCTTGGGCGTAAAGGTCGGAGGTTACGGTAACCCGGCCACGCACTACAACATTCTCGACAGACTTACCGTCGGCGGAAACATAATCGGGCTTCCACTCCATGAACTGTATTTTCCAGTATTTCGAATGCGGCACATAGTCCTGCCAAAGTGGGTTTCTCTTTAGTTGGTCGCGCACTTCTATCATACATTGTTTTTTGATATCCTTGGCACGAGCGGGAAACTCCTGCTGGCGGGCTTTGAAATCGTCGGGTTGGAGCCATATCAGGAAACTGGTGGGAAACAACAGGCTCATTTTGGTTGACGAGTCGTTTAGACGGTATTTGAAATGCTCAAACACCTGATCTACCAAGCCTTGGGCCGAAATCACATCACCATCGTGTGTGGATGTTGACTTTTCGCCAAGAATTGCAACTTTAATTTTGTCGAGTACACTCATATTCAATATTTTATTTCTTGTTATTTACAGTATTACTTAACACCTTTTCAAGCTCTGCACAACGTTTTTGCCAATCGAAATTGGCGGTTACGTAACTGTAGCCGTTTTGGGCTATTTCGGTGCTTAACTGCTGATTTTTAAGTAGTTCCACAATTTTTTCAGCTATCTGTGCGGCGTTGTCGGCCACTGCAAGCTGTTGCCCGTTGCTCACTCCCAGCGGAGTGCTGGCAATGGCAGTGGTAATGCACGGCAGCCGCATTGCCATGGCCTCCAGCAGTTTGTTCTGCATACCGCTGCCCATACGCATGGGAGCCACAAACAGCCTCGACTGGGCATAGCTTTGGCGTATGTCGTCCACCCTGCCCGACACTGTGACGCGCTCACTGGCAAGACGTTTCACAGTCTTGGTGGGATTGGTACCCGACATGAGGACGCGCGTTTCGGGCATGGCTTTCCAGACCTTCGGCATGATGTCGTTCACCAGATATTTGGCAGCATCCACGTTGGGGGCGTATTTCATGTTGCCGCAAAACACTATGTCGTAACGTTTTTCGACCTCCAGCGGGGCAAAATAGGCGGTGTCTATTCCGTTTGGCACCACCACAATCTCGTCGCTGCGGCGGTGTGGGATAACATCCTTGTCGGTTTCGGAGATGATGGTGAGGGCGTCGAAAATGTCGAATGCATCGTACTCGCACGAGCGCACCATTTTAAACTCGTAATGCATCACCCTGCGCCACCAGAAACGAGAGTGATACATGCGGCGTTCGATGTTTTTCGACAGGGCGTCCTGAAAATCAAGCACTTTGGGCGTTGTGGAGCCTTTCACCCACTCCATGGTACGTATCATCTGACAGTATAGCACATCGGGCTGCACTTTTTTCTCGAATTTGCGGAATTTTTTTATGGTGCGCTTGGAGGTCCAGTATCCCACCTGCAGCGATTTTTTGGAGAACAGTGCGCGAATCACGTTCCAGCCTGCGCCGAGCCTGCTGTAATGCACCACTTTCACAGCCTTGCAGTACTGCTCCACGGCATGGAAATCGTCGTCGCTCACCCACTGGTTGCTGGTGCAGAACAGGTAAATGTCGTGGTGTTGCGACAGGCATCGTATCTGGTTGAAAGCGCGCAGCTTGTCGCCTTTGTCGATGGGGTGCGGAAACCTTGGTAGTGCCACTAATATTTTCATAATCAAATAGTTGAATCGTTAAAACAGTGTTCCTTGAATAACTTCGGCGTCGGGGTCGAAGGGCGACACTCCCGAATCGGTGCCGCTGTCGGGAGTTTCGGCGGCCGGTGGGGTTTCGGGCTCTTCGGGCTCCGGTTCGGGCAGCGGGTCGAGCCACACAAACTTCTCCACCACCGATGTGGTGATACGTTTGCCCTTGGCCTTGTAGCCTTTCACGGCAATAAAGTCGGACACCTCTATTATCTCCGACGGAATTTTTTTGTTGGAGTTTTCGGTGTCGTAAACCACCTCCAGCCGTGGGAAAGTGTCGAAAGCGTATTCCACGAGGCTGTCGTCGGTACTTTCGTTGATGAAAGGCAGTTTTTTGTCCAAATCCTCCACTTTGAACCGTTTGATGTAGAAATTGCGGCTTTCGCCGTCCTGATAAACGGCTGTGATGATGGTGTTGGGATTGAATTTGCGAATGGCCACCATGTCGTCGTCGAAATGGTTGCTGAGGTCGAAATTGCAGGTGCGGAAATATCCTGACTGAGTGATGGACAGTATGCGGTCGGAGCCTTTGAACTCGCCGAGCAGAGTGCCGCGTTCTTCCACGTTGAGGCGTTTTATGGTTTCGTCGTACCAAATTTTGCGTGCTCCGAGGGTGGAAACGCCCTCGCCTTTGACGGTGATTTTCTGCACAGCGTTGCGTGTAAGGATGTTGCCTGCGGCGGCGCGTCCTTTTATGGCAATGTCGGCGAAATCGAAATCGAAGCGCACTTTCTTCAGTTTGGGTTTGGCTTTGTGGTGCACCGTTATCACCTCGGCTTCGCCGTTTGGGTTGGCCGAGAAGTAAAGCACGCGAGTGCCTTTGGTGCCTTTGGTGAGGTCGTAGTTTTTGTCGCGGGTGATGCCCGTTACGGAGAACCGTTTCACCATCACGTTGCCGAAAGGCCCGTCGCAGTAAACCATGTTGTACACGGTACGTTCGTCGTTGCGGCGGAACACGCTCACGTATATCAGCTCTTTGCATTCGGCGGTGCCGAGGAAGCCCTTGGACTGCACTTTGGAAACCACAAAGGTGCCGTCCTTGCGGAAAGCAATGATGTCGTCAATGTCGGAGCAGTCGCACATATATTCCACGTTTTCGTCCTTTTTCATGTCGTATCCGGCAAAGCCCTCCTTTTTGTTGACGCAGAGCTTTTGGTTAGCTACCGTAACGGTAACAGCCTCAATGTTTTCGAAATTGCGTATCTCGGTCTTGCGTTCGCGGCCTTTGCCGTATTTTTCTTTTATGCGCTGGAAATAGGCAATGGTGTAGTTCACAAGGTGTTCGAGGTCGTGTTGCACCTGTTCCATGTCGGCCTCGATGGCAAGCTGCTGGTCGTGCGACTTGTCGGAGTTGTATTTTGCAATACGTTCGATGGGAATTTTGCGCAAACGCAGTATGTCGTCGATAGTTACGGGACGGATAAGGTTTTTCACAAAAGGTTTCAAACCCTCGTCGATGGTGGTGTTGATAGATTCGTCGGTGGTACATTTTTTTATGTCCTCGTAAATCTCGTTTTCGATGAAAATGCGTTCGAGCGAGAGCCACTGCCATTTTTCCTTGAGTTCGGAGAGCTGTATTTCAAGTTCCTGACGCAGAAGGTCTTTGGTGTGGTCGGTGGACTCGCGCAGCATTTCCGATATGGACATGAACACCGGTTTGTCGTTGTGAATGACAAAGGAGTTTGGCGACAGCGGTATTTCGCACTGTGTGAACTTGTAGAGAGCGTCGATGGTCTGGTCGGGCGACACATTTTGTGCCAAGTGCAGCACTATCTCCACGTTGGCGGCGGTGTTGTCGTCGATTTTGCGTATTTTCAGTCGTCCTTTGTCGTTGGCTTCGGTAATGGAGTCGATAAGGGTGTCGGTGGTAACGGAGAAAGGTATTTCGGTGATTACCAGTGTTTTTTTGTCCACCTGTTGGATGCGGGCCCTCACGCGCACGCGGCTGGCGTTGGCGAAATCCTTGGGGGCTGCGGATTTTTTGCGTTTGCCGGAGGCGTTGTCGTCGTCGTCGAAATCGTCGAAATCGCCGAGGTCGGCGTATGGGTCGTCGTCGATGTCGTTTACGCCTTTTATGCGTCGCAGTCCGTCGTTGTATCGCGACACGTCGATCATGCCCCCTGTGGGGAAATCGGGGTACAGCTCGAAAGGCAGGCCGCGCAGGTATGCGATGGAGGCGTCGATGAGCTCGTTGAAATTGTGGGGCAGTATTTTTGTTGCGAAAGCCATGCCTATGCCTTCAGTGCCTTGAGCCAGCAGCAGGGGAAATTTTACGGGCAGGGTAACGGGCTCTTTGTTGCGTCCGTCGTAGGAGGGTTTCCACTCGGTGGTTTTTGGGTTGAACACCACGTCGAGGGCAAATTTGGAGAGCCTTGCCTCGATATAACGCGGTGCGGCGGCGCCGTCGCCGGTGAGTATGTTGCCCCAGTTACCCTGACAGTCGATGAGCAAATCCTTCTGCCCCATTGTTACCAGTGCGTCGCCGATGGAGGCGTCGCCGTGGGGGTGGTATTTCATGGTGTTACCAACGATGTTGGCCACCTTGTTGTATCGTCCGTCCTCCAGCTCGCGCATGGAATGCAGTATGCGGCGCTGCACGGGTTTCAGGCCGTCCTTCAGCGTGGGTATTGCGCGGTCCATAATGGTGTACGAGGCGTAGGTGAGGAACCAGTCCTCGTACATGCCTTCGAGAGAGATGGTGGTGCCGTTGTCGGCGTTTGCCACATGTTTTTCTTCCTGTTTTTCGTCGTGTTCTTCTGCCATTGTTCTATTAAAAAGACTTCGTTTTTCGGGTGGTTAAATTGTCTGCAAATTTACGAAAAATTTGCGGTTTTTCCCAATGCCCGACACGTTTTTTTTCATCAATTTACAAAACGTTGGTGCAGAGGATTGTTTTGGATATGGTCGATGCCAACTCCAACCTGTTACTTTTTTTGAAAAAAAATCACTATAGTGCAATAATTGACTTTTTTTTATTGGTGTCCGATAAAAATAGAACGAAATTGCATGTATAGTAGATTTGATATTCATTAGAATATGGTTAAAACATCACAAGGGCTTGTATTCCAATAGTGTCCAAAACGTTTTTTCTAAAATATAGTTGATAAAATAAAATGGGAG
>CALGGY010000160.1 GCA_937915785.1 uncultured Bacteroidales bacterium | reverse complement strand
CCATCAACGCCTGCTCTATGTAGTGCTTGTCCGGTGCACAGGTTAGAGTATATACTATTTTAAAACTCACTAAATAATTACAAGGTTGGTTATAGCATCTTATAAACATCTAATCTGTTTTTTTTAAATGCATCAATTGAATAATATTCTTTAACTAAACTGTTAGCATTTGTTCTAATTTTTTCTCTTAACTCTTGTTTTTTTAGCAAAAGAATAGACTTGGCAAATTCTTTAGGGTCATCAGCTATCATACAATGCACACCGTTTTCAAACGGAATACCTTCAACACCCACCGTAGTGGTTACACAAGGAATTCCCAAAATCGAAGATTCTAATATCTTCATTCGAATACCACTTCCAGCTTTTATAGGAACAATCATTATTGAGTTCTTTAAAACCTTTGATAAATCATCAACATAACCCAAAAAATGTACATCATCAACACCGTCTAAAATTTCATTTATCCCATATTGCGACCAATTACCAATAATTTGTAACTTGTATGATTTGTCTTTATCTTTTAAGTATGGCCAGATATCTTTAACGAACCATTTTATTCCCTGAACATTAGGAGGGTTTATCTCTGGACCTATAAACGACAAAATATTATATTCGTTTATGGGTAATAATCGTTCGCATTCTGTGTTAACAACAGCAAAAGATGTTTTTATAGGAACGTTAACTCCAGCACTTTTCAATTTTTCCTTGTCCGTAGATGACAATGTAATTACACAGTCAAAATTGTTTAGTAAAGCTACTTCAATAAGTTTGCTGTATTTTAAATAAAATTTTTGTTCAAATTGTCGTTCCTTGATTAGCAACTCCTTAACAACCCAACCTATCTCATGATGAACAAACACTTTTTTCACTTTTTTGGGAAGCATCAGGCTAATTGCTACCGTTTCCAACATTTCACATTGTACAATATCTATGTGTTTGTCTTCTATAATATTATTAATATGTTGAACATAATTTGAATCAATTTGAAAAAAATCATCATCAATCTTTTTTTTATAATCAAAGCTACTAAGCGTTATAGTGTCATTTTGCTCTTTATACCGCAAAATTTTTTTTAGCAAAATGTACACTTTATTTATTATTTTTTCTTTTATAGTTTTTTTCTTATTTTTTTTTTGTATTGGTATAAAAAAAGGGTATAATTCTACATTATTTGAAAACGCTTTTAAAAGATCATTTCCATCATCTTGAATCTCCTCCTTAACATATGTAATATACACCTGATATGAATCTTTAACTACATTTATGCCATTATATATAGCCTGTGCTCCTCCATGTGATAATGGATATGGTTTAAATGGCAATACAAATAGAATTTTTTTCATACAATATCCCCCCAAAAAACACTCCCTTTGTGTAGAGCTGTAATATGGCTTTTATATTATCCGCCGGCACTTTTTTTTCGTCGTCGAGCATGGTGCCGTCCAAATCCAGTGCTACATAATCGAACCTCATTTCTTTTTCAAGGAATTGATGTCTATCATGTCGGCCAATTTTTGCGAGTATTCCTCGGAATAGATGTTGATAAATCCGCCGTTGGGATAGAAAGTGAACTCCCTTATATAAATATGTCCATAAACATTGAACATGTCAAGCCGGAGGCATGGAAATTTCTTCCCCTAATCTTCGGCAATAGCAATCATTTCGTCTATGTTGTCGGGCAATTTTATGTCTTCGGGCGGAATCTGTATGTTTTTTCTGAAATATTGGTCGATGATGTTTTTCTGCGGGTCGAGCTTCACATTACGCACCTGATGCTCGGCCTCGCCCAACGAATACATAAAATACCTGAGTTTGCCACCATAGCAAAAAAACTTATAATCTACAAACGGCGAACCGTCGGAATTCTGCAGCAGAGGCTCCAAAATTATGCGTGGCGGAATGTCCTTGTAGGCCCACTGCTTGTCGACCCAATGATAATAATTCCTTTTCAAGCAATAATCCAACTTCCATGACGCTTTTTTTATGTCAATATCTTTTTTGTCCCTACAAATAACATTACCCGCAAAACCAGTTCGTTTCACTTATGGAACAACTATAGATGGCATCCGTGAATTTTTGAAAGCAAACCCGATAAGCGACGGGAAAAAGTTTGCCATGATAATGGACAACGCCCCTTGGCACAAAAAGGCTATAAGAATCATAGGGGAAAATGCCGACGGGCAATACGATGACATAAATGAAAAGGTGATATTTGTCAAGCTCCCGCCATACTCCCCGATCCGAACCCGATAGAGCAGGTGTGGCGAATTACAAGGCTCGAAAACACGCATAATGTCTTTTTCAAGAACAGAGCTGAGTTGGAGGTCACCGTTGACACAGCTTTCGCTAGATGGGCGCAACCAAATCATCAGTTAAGGTTGCTGTGTTCATTTATGAGAAAATTTTAATGTCGTTTACTATAACTTCAAACAAACAAAAAAAATTCATAAAGCCATCTCTCAAAAAAAATATAGGCTTTAAATTTTTTTTATTTCGCAATCGCTTAAAAACGTTCATAATATTGGAATATACACTATCGATTATGCATGACAATGGTCATTGATACAAAAGCCATTACACAATTTTATATTTGAAATTTCTTCATTATTTTCTTCATCAATAATGTTGGGGCATATTTTAAGCACGTCTTTTTTCCTAACAACCCGCAAATAAATGGCATTATATTCACATGCCCAAGTTTTTCCAGCTCAAACCAGCGGTCGTCAAGCACAGTGTAATCCACATCGAATGGTTTCAACGGCAATGGGGTTTTGTTTGTCTCTATTGCAGTTTTAACCATAGCGTTGAACTGCTCCGGGGAAACCATGGCCTTTTTCAGGCGTTCGCCTTGTTTTTTGCGGTAGTCGGCATCGTATATCAGTTTTTCGGCCTCGGCCATGAAGGCATCCTCGCTATCGAAAGAAATCTGGAATTCATCGTTCACACAAATGGCCTGCTCGGTTTCGTCGTCGGGGGTGCCAGGGTAGTAGTATTGCAAAATTGGTGTGGCGTTGCGCGCTGCAAGCTGGCTCATCAGCGACCCGCACACCGGACATGTTCCCATGAAAATATCCACATGGGCCAACACCTCGTTGATGTCCTTCCGGAAAGCGGTGTAGAAAAAACGCCCTTCGTAGTGATTATCTTTTATGAATTTCTCCATGAAAACATTTGCATTGTCGCCCATTTTTGTGGCAAACCAGAACACCACATCGGGAAACGAGTCGAGCAGGCGTTTCACCAGATGCCAGTACATCCGCCTTTCGTCCAACACCTTGTACACGTCGCTGCCGGAAAAAACCAGCACTTTTCCATCACGCGTCAGACCTTCGGGAAAACCATGAAAGGCATTGCCGTCAACAACGGGATAAAAAGGCACCAACAACTGCTGCTCGGGTTTTATGCCACGCCGCTGTTGCGACACCGAAACGCCGAACTGCCTGAATTCAAGAACATAATCAACGGCACCGGCACCAAGCCAGAAAGTTTGGTCGGCCAGATTTATTATATATCTTTTTATTGTTTTTGGCAACATATACAACGCCGGTACAATTAAAGAATTTGCCTCGATATGCAAAAAAAACTGTTGCGGATTGTACCCGACTATCTCATTATAAAGATTTTCTATAACTTTAGTCCTGCAACCTTCAGATTTTACTACAACAATCTTCAGGTTAGGATAATTTTTTAGCCTGCCCAAAATTGTTTCGAAATCCCTACGTTTTTCATATATAACATACAGTATTTCATTGCCGGCATCCACCAAAGCGTCGAGATATTGTATGGCAAGGACATAGGAGACGCAGAAATCGTCGTAAAAAACCACCCTGTTCGGGGTAGGTTCATAATTGTCCGGCTGCTTGTCTATTGTCTTTTCTCCAATCTTTTTCAGCAATTGCTCCAGCTCATGGTCGGAATATATGAAATTGAACTGCTGAGCCACTGTGGCACAATGGGATATATATTCGAGGCTCTTTTCGTAATCGCCTTTTTCGAAAGCCTTTTTTGCCAGATATTTTATGCCTTTGTAGCCTTGGCGTATGTCTCTTTTAGATACTTTCAGCATTTTTTTCAAATCTTAAATCCGTTCAAAACTTCCACCACTTTTTCCACATCCTCACTGCTCATCACCTGCGAAATTGGCAGACTAAGCTCCTGCCAGGCCAGACGTTCGGTTATGGGCAACGACAATACTTGCCAAACTCCCTTATAACACTCCTGAAGGTGGGGCGGTATGGGATAATGTATCAAGGTCTGCACGCCGTTGTCTTTAAGATATTGCTGCAACAGGTCGCGACTCCCGCACAACACCGGAAACAGGTGATAAACGTTGTTTTGGTCGGGCAGACGGGTTGGCAATTTTATCAACGGGTTGGTGATGTTGTCATAATAATAGGCGGCTACAGCCTGTCGCTGTCGGTTGTCCTCGTCGAGATGGCGGAGTTTCACATCCAGCACCGCAGCCTGTAGCTCGTCAAGCCTGCTGTTGCGACCGCAGTATTGGAACACATATTTCTTTTGGCTGCCGTAGTTGGCCAACGCTCGGATACAATCTGCAAGCTCTTTGTTGTTGGTGGTTACGGCACCGCCGTCGCCCAAGGCACCGAGGTTTTTGCCCGGGTAAAAACTGTGGCCGGCGGCTTCGCCTATTGAGCCGGTCCGTGTGCCGTTAAAAGAGCAGCCATGTGCTTGGGCGTTGTCCTCAACAAGGTGCAGGTTGTATTTTTTGCAAATCTCCCCAATCTTTTCAGTATATGCGCAGCGTCCGTACAGGTGCACCAAAAGTATCGACTTGGTACGCGAAGTTATTGCCCGCTCTATTTTGGTGTCGTCGAGTTCGAGGGTTTCGGGATTGGGTTCTACAAGTACCGCTTTCAACCCGTTTTCGGTAATGGCCAACACAGAGGCAATGTAGGTGTTGGCGGGGACTATCACCTCGTCGCCGGGCTGCATTATTCCAAGCTCGATATAAGCTCGATAAATCCAAATCAGGGCATCCAGCCCATTGGCACAGCCAATGCAGTACTGTGTGCCGATGAATTCGGAATAATGCCGTTCAAACCGTTCGTTTTCAGCACCCTGCAGGTACCAGCCGCTGTCCACCACACGCCGCACGGCTTGGTGTATCTCCTCGGCATATTTGGCCGTTATGTCTTTTAAAGAAAGAAATGGAATCATACCGTTTTTTTTCTAAACTCCAAGAAATCGTTGTAGTTGCGGATATAGTCGTCGGGGTCATATTTTTGCGAGGCCAGCACAAGGCAAACGCTTCCCGACGAGAAATCGCTCAAATCGCGCCAAATGCCCGGTTTCACAAGCAGACCCTGATATGGGCGGTTTAGTGTGAACGAGCGTTTCACCACTCCGTCGTTCAGAGTTACCGTAAAAGAGCCGCTTACAGCCATAACAAGCTGATACAGCGACTTGTGTGCATGGCCGCCACGCTCCACACCGCCCGGCACATCGTACAGATAATAAATGCGTCGCACAGAGAAAGGCACGGTCTCGCCATTTTCAATAACCGAAATGTCGCCCTTGCGCTGCGAGTGGTGCCTGTCGAGTTCAACAATTGTGCAATCGTAAACGCTGTTTTTCAATTGCGTTTTTTCGGCAAAATACTCTTTATCTGATATTGCATCGTCGGTTGGATCAAGTGATGCAAACCTTTTGAACTCATTGTAGTTGCGTATGGCGTCGGCGGGATTGTAATGTGTGGAGGCTGCTATCACGGCCACAGAGTTGGTAGAGAAATTGTCGATGCTGCGCCAAGTGCCTTTTGGTATGTAAAGACCCATATACGAACGGTTTAGGGAGAACTTATTGATTGTGTGTCCGTTATCGACAGTTACATCGAAACTGCCCGACATTGCAACAATGAACTCCTCGGTATTTTTGTACGCCAGACCCCCACGGGTTTCGCCGCCCGGCACATCGTAGATCCAGTGCACCCGTTTTATTTCGAACGGCAACTGGCTGCCATTTTCGAAAAACGACAGGTTGCCACGCTCGTCGAGGTGCTTGGGAAGGGTTATGATTTGAGGTGATGCATTCATTTCCAAAATTTCAGACTTCTGATAAGTTTAATTATTCGATACGATTTGGAACTCCTTACACTCATCTCCCCTTTATAATACGATTCTTTATACAATTTGTCATACTCGTTCAAAAATATTTGCTCTTTTTCAGAAATGATAATATCGTGAGTTAGTAAAAAATGAAGTTTGAGTTTGTAATATCGCTTCGATAACTCAAATTGTTCGTTGACTTTGGTGGAATGGCACCCACTATTTTTCAAATTTCTATAAGCCGCAAGACAATCCTTCATCCAATAAATTTTGCTTTTATAGGCAAAATAAAACGCCCACATATCGTCATAGAAACTTTTGTTTTCTATATACCAACTACAGTCTTCTTCATCAACCATTCTTTTTAAAACAGAAGTTCTCATCATTAATGTTGGACTGTACAAATAAGTCTTTTCCATCATTAATTCGGTCAAAGACAATACACCCTCCGTTTCACGCTCAACAACTTTTTCTTCATTTCCTTCTTCATCTATCAATTTAACATCGCCACAAAGCATGCCTATTTCGGGATGACTCTCCAAAAAATTGAATTGTTTTTGCAATTTGACATCCGACAACCAAACATCATCGTGATCCAAAACAGCCAAATATTTTCCTGAAGCTTTGTTGATCAAATCATAATAGTTGGCACTGTATCCTATATTGTTTTCTCTAACAGTGGCTTTAATAATATTTGGATATTTTGACTGGTAATCTGATATTATAACGGGTGTTGAATCTGTTGAAGCATCATTAGCAACCAGAACTTCAAACGTTCCTTCAAATTTTTGGTACAGAACGCTTTCAATAGTCTTTGAAATAAACTTTTCAGAATTATATGCCGGTATTATAACTGATATGTCCACTTTTGAAAATTATTTATGATGTATGTATTCATTTAATATCATCGTAGGATAAAACACTCCCACATAATCAGCAAAATTCTTCTCTCCTGTATTTAACAATTCGAATCGATTTGCATTTTTATGCAAAAAATAGCATTCGTTCTGCGTTACATACATATTATCAACTCTATAAGAACCAGCACTAAAAAGACCTTTTGGAATATGGAAAACTGCTCTATGAACACCCTTACTTATTCTTTCCACTTCAGTTAGTATGTTGAACAAACAAACACCCTGAGAATTATAAACATGTGGATTTACAGCCATTGAGAGACCCTCTTTATCGTTATAGAATTCGTACACTAAATCAAATGGCATATCTGAATTCAATGCGTTTCCGCAATATTTTATTTCAGACCTTAATATAGTAATATCTCCATACTTTAACCCGTTTTCCATTGTCCAGACATGGTTTTCCTCTCCTTTAAACGTTTCTTGCTCCAGATACATGTCCACAATGTCGTTCGCATCGCCTATTGCTTTCACGCCACCGTTCTCCAGAAGAACTCCACGTCTGCACAACTGTCTGATACTTGCCATATTGTGACTTACAAACAGAACAGTTCTACCTTCGCCTCTACTAACATCCTGCATTTTACCAATAGCTTTTTTCTGAAACTCGGCATCGCCTACGGCCAAAACCTCGTCAACCACAAGAATTTCCGGGTCAAGGTGGGCTGCTACGGCAAAGCCCAACCGCACCATCATACCACTACTGTAGCGCTTAACAGGGGTGTCTATATAGCGTTCGCAGCCACTGAAATCAACTATTTCATCTAATTTTTTGCTTATCTCCTGCTTGGTCATGCCCAAAATGGCCCCGTTCATAAAAATGTTTTCACGGCCGGTCATCTCCGGATGAAAACCAGTGCCCACCTCAAGCAGTGAACCAATGCGGCCTCGCGCTCTAATAGTTCCAGTGGTTGGACCTGTAACTTTGGATAAAAGTTTGAGCAACGTGCTTTTGCCGGCGCCATTTTTGCCGATTATCCCAACCACGTCACCCTGCTCAACTTTAAAATCAATGTCTTTCAGTGCCCATACATATTCGCTGTCGGCGGCTTTAGAGCGGTCGTTGACAGAACCAATTTTCAAATATGGGTCTTCTTTGTGCAATACTGCTGTCTGCCACCAACGGTTTAGGTCGTGACTAAGGGTTTTGGTTGAAACCAAGCCCAATCGGTATTGTTTGCTTATGTTGTTGAATTCTATTGCTGTTGGCATAAATAATTATTATTGTTACTTTTACTATATTTGCTTTTCTATCATTGCTTAACTTGTATTGCTACCAATTTATACCTGCATAGCAATTTCATAATTTATAATACTCCGGCAGATTATCTAGTTGAATGACGTGTTTTCGTTTACTATAATTATGCGTTTCTACTGAGTTTATTTTTTTACACAGCAAATCAATTTTCTCACCCCTTGATACAGGCCAAACGTCAATCTGGTCTGGGCCAAACAAACTCTAAACTTATGTCCTTTTACATGTTTGGAGTATTTGTGTGCGTTTTTGTAATCTCCAATATGATAAGACAATTGGAAAAGTCTTTCATTTACATAGGCGTTCCAACCATCAAGACAACTATTTTCTTGCTGCAACAGCTCTTTACAAAAATACTTCTTGCAATATTCGTAACATTCCATCTCTTTTCTCAACCTCAACTCAAGGTTCTCCACACTATGGGGCCGTGTTACACTCTCGGTCTGACAATTGGTGGTGGTTGATTCGCGAATGACACCTATTTTATCTGTCTTTTCAGATAGTATTATAAGTGCCGGCCAGTCCTGCAGTGTAAACTTAAGTTTTATAAAGTCATCCAAGGGTACATTTGATTTCAGGAAATCGGCCCGATACATGATAGTAGAATTCAGCACCGTTGGCATTCCATTAAAAATAAAGCGTTGCAATGAGTTCGTACGGTCTATATTTGTTTTCATTTCACGGGTTATTCCACTGCTACAATTTTGTATACGATAATCGGTAACACAAATATTAAAGTCGGAATTGTTCTCCATATAATCCAACTGTATCTGCAATTTATTTGGATTGTGCCAGTAATCGTCGTTGTCGCAATTGCATATATACTTTCCACTGCAGGCTTTAACACAGGTGGCCCAATTTGCAGCAATTCCTAAATTTCTATCATGAAACAACAGTTTAATAATTTCAGGATTTTTTTCCTTGTAGTCTAACAAAACCTCACGAGCATTGTCTGTTGAGCAGTCATCACCAATAACTATCTCCAAATCTGCATCAACTTTTTGCATCAAGATTGAATCTAAAGTTTTGCTCACATATTCTGCCCTGTTGTAGGACAATACAACAACACTGATTAAGACTTTGTTTTTCATTTCATTAACAGTGATTATGAGAGAGATAAAGAAATAATAATATGGATTACAAAATTCTTATTCAAATTAGCTGATAATTCTTTTCTTAACCCAATCAAACGCCCTATACGGCAAACACCTGTACAACGTTATCCACATTGTCCGTAGTTTTGGATTTCTTTGTTTTACCCAAGAGTCCCATTCTTTGTGAATCGTCTTGCGCTCATTGTACGGTATCTGCTCAAATGCCTTATAAACAGAATTGTACATCTTGGGCAATTTTTTCTGAAAATAAACAAGTTTTGATGATTCGGCCGGAACTGGGTGCGCCTCGACAAACTCTATAACCTGTTTGTGCACAAGTATACTTGCCCGCATGTTTCTCCGCTGCACTTCAGGCGATATGCTCTGCCCTTCGCGGTCCATCAGATAATGGTACAGCACTATGTCGAAAGCCACTAGCGATTTGGCTCCAATGATGGGTGCGGCTCCCAATATCACGTCGTCGTACGGCTGTTTTTCGAGAAACAACGGCAGATACTGGCGGAACATCTCCGTTTTGTATGTGCAACTGTGGTGAAAAATAATGTTGTTGTGGCTATGGTTGCCAAGCCAGTCGAAAGTGTCGGCATTGTACATATGGCCAAACTCCATGTCTTTTACCTCCTGTTTCCACAGCTCATCGCCCGGACAGTGGCAGATTGTGTGTGTCATAACCAAGTCGGCGTCGCAGTTTTCAAGGTTTTCAACAAGTTTGTCGAGGTTCTCCAGCCAGTCGTCGCTGTCGAGAAAACGTGTGTATTTGCCGTAGGCCTCCTTAAGTCCCATGTTCCACACCGAGCCGTGCCCGCCGTTATCCTTGTCTATCTGGCGGAATGTGCCCGGGTAGCGTTTCACATACTCGCGGCTCATCTCCGCCGAGCGGTCGGGAGTGCCGTCGTTGACGATGATTACCTCCAACAGGTCCATCAGTCTTTCGTCATCCAAGATCAAGGAATCGAGACACTTGTTGATGTACGTCTCCACCATATATACGGGGACAACTATTGATAAGAGTTTTCCGTATCTATTCATGGCCCAATTGCGTCTTAAACCGCTTGCTCGACTTGCGTTTGAAAAGTTTATTCCTAACTTTGTAAAGGATAATATTACCGACTTCCTTTTTTGTCGCGTTGGCAAGATAGCCTCTCAGTTCCTTGTCGTCCACCCCCTCGCGGTCCATTGCACCCAAAAGAGAATAATATTTGTTCAGTATGCCCTGCTTGGCCACAATCATCACATCGCTGTACCAAGGAAAAATTTTTTCCGCCTCGTGTTTCATCGCCACAAAAGCCCTGAAACTGTCCACATCCTTGCGGTTGAACCCTTTTTTCACCTCGCTCATAGCCGAGCCTTCGCGGTGGTTGTAGCGGTAAACGGGCTTGGCGTTCATGCGTGTGTGGCCATTGCCGCGACAGATGTACTGCATAACAAACAATGTGTCCTCCTTTATAGCAATGGATGTGTCGAAACGCAGGCTGTGAGCCTCTATCTGGCTGCGGCGGAACAGACGTGCAAACGGATAGCCAAAATAGAAATAAACTTCGCCCAATCCGTTGTAAAGCCACAGCACCGAATCCTTTTTCGACAGGTTATACACCTTTTCGACCCTCTCGTGCTCCAAAACAGCGCCATTGGTGTCGTACTCCACATATCCGCACATCACCATGTCCAAGTCGGGGGTTACCCCATCCAGCATGGTCTGCAACCCGTCGGGCAACAATTCGTCGTCGCTGTCCACAAAGGTTATCCATTCGCCGAGGGCGTTGTCGAGCCCAATGTTGCGGGCTGAGCTTACGCCGCCGTTCTCCTTGTGGAACACCCGCACACGGCTGTCTTTCGCAGCATATGTGTCGCAGATGGCGCCACTGCCATCGGTGCTACCATCATCAATGAGCAGCAGCTCAAAGTCCGTGAAACTTTGGCCGAGGATGCTGTCGATGCAACGTTGCAGGTATTTCTCAGTGTTGTAAACCGGGACTATGACGCTAATCAAAGGTTCCATATCCTTCACGCTTTCTCAATCCTGCAGGTGTGCTCCTTGGTCTGCCTGTCGTAGTTGATACCCACCAACAGCAGGTTGCCGGCGTATTGCTCCAGCTTGACGGGGTATTGCTTCCGCTTGATCTGGTCGATGGCGGCATCGGCGCTTTGGTCGCATTTCAGCTCTATCACCAAGGCGGGAGAATCGACATTCTTGCGCGGAATCAGCACAATGTCGGCAAAGCCCCTGCCCGAGGCCAGCTCACGGTGCATGATGTAGTCGTTCTTGGCGTAATAATAGGCTATGCTCAGCACACAGGCCAACGAGTTCTCGTTGTTGTAGCTCAGGATGCTCGTGTTCTCGTCGTGGGCGGCGTCTATGCCCTGCGCAACAGCCTCCTCGTCGCCATCGAGAGTGGCTTGCAGCAACTGCTCCGACTGCTGCAAAGCCTTGACGACATTGGTCCAGCCAGTACCTTCCACGGCTTTCGACAACTCGCCGGCCACCTCACGGTTAGGCACATAACATTCGCTTTTGGTACGGTCAAACGACAAATAGCCAAGATGGATAAGCACGGTCAGCACATCGTCTTTAGTCCTGATGATGGACATGTCGTTCTGAAATCCTGTGGGATCGACTTTGCAACGTCCGCCAGCCAGCATCTCTATAACATTGTCTTTCAGCCCTTCAAAATTCATTTGGATATAGGCCGACACGGCATCGTATGCGCCTGTTTTCCCCCAATAACTCGTACACCAGTCGCTATAGACGGCTTGCATGACAGAATTCGGGTTGAACATCGATGATGCTCCGCCAATCTGATAGCCGTCGTACCACTTCTCCAGCTCGTCGAAATCCATGCCATACTTCTGCGACAAGGCTTTCACCTCGCCCTTGGTGAAACCGAAATATGGAGCCAGACGGCGCGGATCTACCATCGAATATTCTGTAAAGTTGTTCAGTGCCGACTCCGTCTTGTATTTCTTTATCGGAAGTATGCCCGTCATGTAAACGCCGAGGAACACATTGCTGGAATTCACATCCTTGAACATACGGCGTAGCCAGTTCACATAACTGTCCATTGCCTTCGAACCTACCTTGAACTCGCGGCAGATGGCGTCCCACTCGTCGATGATGAAGAAAAACCTGTCGCCTTTCGCTTGCGCGATGCGTATAAGGTAGGCCATCAGGTCGTCGTCTGCCGCGACGGGC
>CALGGY010000159.1 GCA_937915785.1 uncultured Bacteroidales bacterium | reverse complement strand
TTTTTCAGTAAATTATCTGGATATATCAAGTGCTTTATCACAGCTTTTCCGCCAACATGTTCATTTTTTTAACTTGCGGAATTTAGGGTTAATCATCAGAAATCATTTTTTTGTACCGTTTTTTGGGAGAACTTGTTGCGAAGTGGGAAAAATTTTTTGTCGTGCATGGGTGTGGTTTCTCAAAAAAAAACCTTACCTTTGAGCAGCAAAACAAACCCTTTCGGGGAAGTGAATATTTTCTTTAAACGGTTTGTGCTCAATGGTTTATGACAAAAACAACATTATACTGTAATATCATCTTTTTGTGCGTGGTGTCGCTTGTTGCCGCCTGCGCGCGAACGGGCTACCCCACGGGTGGAGAAACCGACCGCACCCCGCCGGAAATTACCAAAGTAGCGCCCGAAAACCGTACCACCAACTTTGCCGCCAAGGGCTTCATCGTGGAAACGGATGAGTATGTAGTGCTAAAAGATGTTAACAATCAGGTGATTATATCGCCACCCATGAAACAGTTCCCACAGATTACCTCGACGGGGAAAAAAATAAAAGTACAGATAAAGGACACCCTGCTCGAAAACACCACATACCTTTTCCAGTTCCGCGACGCCATTGCCGATTTCACCGAGGGCAACCTGCTTGGCGACTTCAGCTATGTTTTCTCCACCGGAGCGGTGATAGACAGCCTCTCGTTTTGCGGCACAGTGGTGGACGCACTTACCCTCGACGAGGATAAAAAACTGTTTGTGTTTCTCTACGACAGTTTCGACGACAGCGCCGCCATGCGCCATCCCACCTACATCACCAAAACCGACGACAATGGCCACTTCCGTTTCCAGTACATTGCCAACAAGCGGTACAAGATAATAGCCTCCGACGATTTGGACAAGAGCTACACCTACAATAGCGTGGCCGAACGTATTGCCTTCACTGCCGACACCATCACACCCTTTTTCCTGTCCGACAGCGCCAAGCCCGACTATGGGGCTTACCAGCTGAAGACATTTGTGCAGGAGTCGGCAGTGCAACGCATCGTCAAAAACGGATTTGTGAGCCGAGGCAAAGTGCAGATAGCCACCGCCATACCCATGGCCAACCCCACCGTGCAGACCGACAGCGCACGGGTGTTCTGGCTACTCAACGCCACCCGCGACACCCTCAACCTGTGGCTTTTGGACAAAAACCGCGACTCGCTGCGCCTTGTTGTGCGCGATACCTCGGGCATCAACGACACACTGAGTCTCAAATATATACGTCGTCCGGGAAAAGGCATCTCATCGGGCGGCTCGGCTTTTATGAAAGCCAATTTTGCCAACACCATGCCGTTTTTCGACACTTTCCAGCTTACGTTTTCCAACCCCATTGCCCAGATAACCAACGCCGCCACGGCGGTGTACTACAAAACCTCGTCCGACAGTGCTTTCGCCACCTTTGTCTTCGACAGCGTTAGCCGCAGCCGCGTGTGGATAAACATTCCTGTAAAACAGGGCGAGAAATACGACATCACCGTGTTTGGCGGACGTTTCCACGACATTTTCGGCACTACTAACGACACCGCCAAACTGAAAACCGAAGTTACCACCGCCGAAAAATACGGCAGCATTGCTATAAAATTCCAGTCGTCCGACGGCGGACAATACGTGGTGCAGCTACTTTCCGACGCCGGCAAAGTGGTGGCCGAACAGATTGTTTCGGGCAATGGCAAAGCGCATTTTCCACACCTTGCCGCCGGCACCTACCGCGTACGTGCCATCAACGACCTCGACGCTAACGGCAAATGGGATCCCGGCAACTACTGGCAGCACCGCCAGCCCGAAGAGGTGCGCTATTTCGACAAAAGTATCAAAGTGCGCGAGAACTGGGATTTCGAAGAAACTTTCCAATGGCAGCAGAAATGACAACAGTGAACCCCAACATAGAACCCAGCTGGCTAGAGGTGCTGCGTCCCGATTTCGAGGCGGAGTATTTCGCACGGCTCAAGGATTTTCTTGTGGAGGAACGCCGGCAGTACAAGTGTTTCCCCGCAGGCAAGGACATTTTTTCGGCCTTCTGGCACACCCCTTTCAACAAGGTTAAGGTGGTGATATTGGGGCAGGATCCATACCACAACGACAGGCAGGCGCACGGGCTCTGTTTCTCGGTGCCGCCAGGAGTAAAATGTCCTCCGTCGTTGGTCAACATTTTCAAGGAGATAAACTCCGATTTGGGATTGAACATACCCACCACCTGCGGCACCCTCACGGGCTGGGCCGACCAAGGGGTGTTTCTGCTCAACACCACGCTCACGGTGCGCGCCCATCAAGCCTACTCGCACGCCGGACACGGCTGGGAGACCTTCACCGCCAGCGTTATACGCAACCTCTCCGACCGTCGTTCGGGACTGGTGTTCCTGCTCTGGGGCAGCCCCGCCATTGACAAAGCCAAGCTGATAGATCAGACAAAACACCATGTGCTTACTGCACCGCACCCCTCGCCACTTTCGGCCTACCGCGGTTTTTTCGGCTGCCGCCATTTCTCCAAATGCAACCAAATTTTGGCAGCCCAAGGCCAAACGCCCATCGACTGGGCTCGCACGGTGTGAGAGTTCTGACGAAGTTGAAAATTGAAGATGTAAAGTTCAAATTTTTTGATGGTCCGGTGGGGTGAAGTTTGGAGTGATGGGGAGTATCTTTCTTATTGTGTTGTCAAAAAGCTGATTGGCACCGAAAGCACAACTTTTTTCTAAGAAGCTGTTTAAATTTAGTTCGGAAATTATATTAAAGAAACAAGCTAATTGTTCATAAGTTTGTTGATTAAATAAT
>CALGGY010000158.1 GCA_937915785.1 uncultured Bacteroidales bacterium | reverse complement strand
CCGACACTTACACCCGTGGCGGTTACCGTTTCTCCAGCCCCGACACGATACACAAGCTCTTTCGCGAGAACGAGGTTCCGGACACTGTAGTGGTGTCGGACAGCGGTCATAAGTACAACTTCAACATCAACGCCCTGCTCGTCAAAGCACTGCTCAAAAGCGGCCAGCTGTCTATGGACCGCACCTGCGACTTCGACTACGTGCTGCTTCCATGTGAGAAATACGATGCATGGTGGTCGTACAAGAAGTGCCGCGGCTATTTTCCCGGCGTGGCCATGGCCGGAGGACTCGTGGTGGGAGTGGAAAACCGCGACGGCCAGTTCGTCGTCCGCACCATCCTCACCAACGACCGGGACAGCACCGAGGAGGAAATTGTGCTGTACTACAACCAGCGCGGTTCCAAGGAGCGCGTGTTCGACGAGATGAACAACGACTTCGGCTGGGGGCATCTCCCCGCCTCCGACATGTCGGCAAACACCGTCTTCATGCTCCTTACGGCATTGCTGCGCAATTTCATGGCGCTATTCAAACAGTTGATTGCCAGATATTTCGGTTCAAACATTGCCGAAACGTCGAGAATGAAGAGGGTGGTGCGTAATTTCATGACCGTGCCTTTCAAGTGGGTGGTGAAGGGTGGTCAGATGTGGTTGCGGCTCTACACCGACAAGCCTTACGACTGCCTGCGGTTATGAGTTGCTGTTTTTTTGGCTTTTCCCGCCTTTCCCCATTCGCTTGGGTGGGGGGAGTTGAGTTCAAAAATAACGTATTTACTGTTTTTCAGTAAATTATCTGGATATATCAAGTGCTTTATCACAGCTTTTCCGCCAAGATGTCCTTTTTTTTAATTGCGGAATTTAGGAGGTATAATTTTATTTTTATGCTTATCACGGAATCCATCGCCGACAATCCGATACTGTTTGGCATAACAGCCACGCTAACACTACTGTTGGCCTTGGCTTGCATCATAGCAGTTTTCGCAATGGGAAAAAAAGTGCTTATAGGCGCTAACGCAGTGTTTTATATCGTTATGTTTGCTTTACTTATAATCAGATACAACAATCAGCCATCTGCCACCGCCAACGAAGTTGTAACCATACTCACATCCGATAACGAAGAGTTCGATAAACTGTCGGACACCACTATGTTCTACAGCTGGAACGTCACAAACACCAACGTCTTTACGTTTTTTAAAAAGAACACCACCACAACACTCCCATCGGAAAAGTACATATACTGCGGAATAGGGGTGCTATCGCACAAAGACAAGCAATACACAGAGGAGGAATACAAAAAGGAACTGAAAAGGAAAGAAGCTAGGCAACCCGACTACTACCCTTTTCCATAAATCACGTCATCAACATCTCTGCCCCATTACCGTCTTGCCCTTTCCACTTTTTTTTCGTATCTTTGCAAATTGTAAAAACACACAAACATCATGCAAAACAACTACTGTATAATAATGGCCGGAGGCATTGGCAGCCGTTTCTGGCCTGTAAGCAAAACCGAGTGTCCAAAGCAGTTTATCGACATCTTGGGCACGGGCAAGAGCTTTATCCGTAGCACTTTCGAGCGTTTTCTGCCCGTGGTGCCACCCCAAAATTTCCTCGTGGTAACCAACGCCATGTACAAAGACCTTGTGCTGCGGCACCTGCCCGAACTCAACGAGCGGCAGGTACTTTGCGAGCCCATGCGCCGCAACACAGCCCCCTGCATTGCCTACGCAGCATACCACATCCTGTCGAAAACTGCCGACGCCAACATTGTGGTAGCTCCTGCCGACCACCTCGTTACCAACGAAACAGAGTTCCAGCGCATCATCACCGCCGGGTTCAACTTTGTGTCGCAACCCGAAAACAGCAACGCCCTGCTCACCATAGGCATCAAACCCAGCCGTCCCGAAACAGGCTACGGCTATATACAAACCCCCGATGCCGGCTGTCCCAACGGACAGGTTACCAAAGTGGCCAGCTTCACCGAAAAGCCCAACCTCGAAAAAGCCACACAGTTCCTGCAAAACGGACGCTACCTGTGGAACTCTGGCATCTTTATCTGGACACTGCAGGGCATCCTCAACGCCCTCAACACCCACATACCGCAGATAACTGCCGTTTTCGACACCGGCAAAAACATCTTCGGCTCCGCGGACGAACAGGCGTTCATAAACCAGAACTTCGGCTCATGCCCCGACATTAGCATCGACTATGGGGTGATGGAAAAATCGCCCCACACATACACCATCCCCGCCGACTTCGGCTGGAGCGACATCGGCACTTGGGGTTCGCTTTTCGTACACGCCGCCAAGGACAATGCCAACAACGCTGTAAAAGGCAACGCCATGCTTGTGAATACCCAAAACTCCGTGGTTAATGTAGAGAATGGCGTGGAGGCCATCGTGCAGGGCTTGGACCAATGCCTTGTGGCCTTCAGCGGCAACTCGCTCATTGTTTGCCGTCTTGCCGACGAACAGAAAATAAAAGAATGGGTTGCACAGCTTAATGCAAAAAAGCAATAGTGCTCCTCATTTTGTAAACGAAAAAAGAGTCTGCCCGATAGGCAGACTTTTTTTTACACCCTGCGTCCTCGGATGCGGGGCAAAAAAAAGGCTCCTGCAAGAGGAGCCTTTTCTGTATAGGATTGTGAACTACTATTCTTCGTCCAGGTTTACGTAGAAGGAGGTGCGACGGTTGATGCTGAATTTGCAATCGCCGAAGCATTCGCGTTTACCTTTCCACTGAGTGCTCAGACGGCCTTCGTCAACACCGTATTTCTCAACGAGAAGTCTCTTGGCTTCTTTGGCACGTTTTTCAGACAGTTTGTCGTTGTATTCGTAACTGGCGGGTTCGTCGCAGAAGCTGATGATGGTGAATTTGGTGTTGGGGTTGTTTTTCATAACCTCAGCAACAGCTTTCAGTTTGTTCATCTGGTCGGCGGGAACTTTCCATACGTCGTTGGGGTAGAGGATAGACAGAGGCATACCGTAAAGGTTGTTCTGGTTGTCCTTTATGTTTTTCAGAGCATTGCGCAGGCGGTTGTTGTCGGCTTCGGATTTGTCGAGTTTGTCTTTCAACTGACCATTGTTGTCTTCGAGGGCAGCAATTTTATTTTTGAGGTCGTTTTCTTTGTCTTTAGCCTTTGCAAGCTCGTCTTCGGCATCTTCTTTGGATTTCTTGAGTTCGTCAAAGTTTTCTTGAGTGAGCATTCTTTCCTGTTCGATGCGAGCTTTATCTTCAGGCATCACACCAAGGTGGAATTCCAGTCCGATGGGGATGTAGAGGTAGTTGCCAACCCAGTCGAATTTGTTGATTTGGGTGAAGTCAGCCAGAGCGTAGAGGGTGGGTTCTACGAATACGGACATACGGTTGATGAATCTCCAAGAAAGACCCATTCCAACGTTTCCGGTGTAGAAGTTGTCGCCGAGCCACATATCTTTGCTACCGTCGGTAGTAGCACGGTCTTGGTCGGGAAGGAGGATAGTGCCGCCCATACCAGCTTTCAGATACCACTGCCATTTGCGATAAGGATCTTTGTAACCCTTGATAGCGTCGATGATCGAGAATGTGAAATCAACCGAAAGGTTCAGGTGTTCGCCCACATAGTTCAGGTTAGGAATCCACTCGTGGTCATCATTTTTCCAAAGGTTGATGTTTTTGATTTTTGTGTCAACATCAGAATAAAGCAGGTTGAAACGAACGTCCCATACGTGGTTCAGTTCTTTTGCAAAGAAACCGCCAACACCCCAGCCCCAGCGTTCGTGAGGGTTAGTAGCGTTAATAACGGGATCAAGGGTCTCTTCCTGAATTCTCCATGTGGCACCACCGTGGATACCAATCGACCAATTGCTCCAAAAACTGTAATGAGGATAGCGGGTCAACGGAGTAACCTCTTTTTCCTCTTCTTGTGCGAAAGCTCCGCTGAAGCTCAGCACTAAGCATGCAACTAATGCAAATTTTAATGTTTTTTTCATTTGATTATCAATTAATTATTTTATATATTCGTTTTATTCGTCTTTCTAAACTAATGTCAATTACGCATTTACGTCCCTTTTTTACGTGAAAAGGACTTTGCAAAGTTACATTTTTTTTTTCATTTTCCGCATGTTTTTCCCATCTTTTTTTAGACATTTTTCTTTTTTATTGATTATCAATGTTTTAAAAATAACATCGGGACACAATATTTTCAAAACAATCAAGTTATTTGTTTTATTGAACAGAACGTTTTCACCAGAATAAACACATTTATGTTGAAAATTATAATCACTTCTTTTTTATAATAACCATGCTTTTTTGGTATTTTTGTACTATAAATATCTATACCTTTATTTCAAAATCTCAAACGAAAGGAACTGTCAATCAGATTTTTATCAAACAACCAAAAACAGATAACTGCCATGAATCGCCCAACACTCAGCGCAAACGCAACAAAAGTATTGATAAACAGCCGTGATGAGGCCACGCGGCTTAAAAGTCAGAAAATCAGCATAGAACACCTTTTCCTCGGCATACTGCGCGAAAAAGACTGCGCCGCCATGAGGATGCTCAACGAGGCCAACATCGACACCGCAAGCCTCCGGCAACGTATCGAGAAAGCCCTTGCAGAAATGAGCGAAAACGTAAACTATACGGCAAACGACCAAGTGCCTTTCATGAGACAAACAGAAAACGTAATAAATTTTGCCGGCCTTATATCAAAGGAGTTCAAAAGCCCTGAAGTGAGAACAGAATATCTGCTTCTGGCGCTACTCAGAAACGACGAAAACATTGTTTCACAACTGATTTCGAGCCAAGGACTTGACTACGACAAGGCACATGCTTTTTGCAAAAAAATGAACCAAAACAACAATTTGCCCAACAACCAGCCGCAACCAAATGTGCAATCGAGCGCCTCGTTCGATGACGACGACGATGACGATTTGGAACAGAGCTCTTCAGATTCGTGGAACGACACTGGCGCTCCTGCCGGCCACAAAAACAGCCGCACCCCTGCCCTCGACAACTTTGGCCGCGACCTTACCAAAGCCGCCTCCGAAAAACGCCTCGACCCCATAGTGGGACGCGAAAAGGAACTGGAACGCATCGCCCAAATCCTGAGCCGACGCAAAAAAAACAACCCCATACTCATCGGCGAACCGGGAGTTGGCAAGTCGGCCATAGCCGAAGGCCTTGCCATACGCATAAGCGAAGGCAAAGTGCCACGCACTCTGTTCGGCAAACGCGTTGTCTCGCTCGACCTTGCATCGCTGGTGGCCGGCACCAAATACCGCGGACAGTTTGAGGAACGCATGAAAGCCATTCTCAAAGAGTTGGAACAAAACCCCGACATCATTGTTTTCATCGACGAAATACACACCATTGTGGGTGCAGGAAGCGCAGCCGGCTCGCTCGACGCCTCCAACATGTTCAAACCGGCGCTGGCCCGCGGCGAACTGCAGTGCATTGGCGCCACCACCCTCGACGAATACCGGCAATACATAGAAAAGGACGGCGCCCTCGAACGTCGTTTCCAAAAGGTGATAGTAGATGCCACAACACCCGAAGAAACCGTCACCATCCTCAACAACATAAAAAGCAAATACGAAGACCACCATCTGGTAAGCTACTCGCCCGAATCCATAGAGGCCTGCGTGTCGCTCACCAACCGCTACATAAGCGACCGCCTGCTGCCCGACAAAGCCATCGACGCCATGGACGAGGCCGGCGCGCGGGTGCACATTTCCAACATAGAGGTACCGCAGGAAATCATCGCCCTCGAACAGGAAATTGCCCGCGTGGTGGCAAAAAAGAAAGAGGTGCTGGCACAGAAAAACTACAACGAGGCCGCCGAATACCGCGACCAAGAACGCGAGCTGAACGCCAAGCTCACCGACGTGAAACGCCAGTGGGAAAAGGACGAGAAACAAAAACGCATCACCATCACCGAACAGGACGTGGCCGAAGTGGTGGCCATGATGACAGGCGTGCCCGTGCAACGCATTGCGCAAAGCGAGAGCAACCGCCTGATAAGCATGGAAAACGACCTGCAAAGCAAGGTGATAGGACAAAACGAGGCTGTGCAGAAAATTGCCAAGGCCATACGTCGAAACCGCGCCGGACTGAAAGACCCCAACAAACCCATAGGCTCGTTTATTTTCCTCGGCCCGACAGGCGTTGGCAAAACATACCTTGCCAAAGTGCTGGCCCAATACCTTTTCGACTCCGAAAACGCCATGATACGTATCGACATGAGCGAGTACATGGAAAAATTCGCCGTGTCGCGACTCATAGGAGCGCCTCCGGGATACGTGGGCTACGAAGAGGGTGGACAACTTACCGAAAAAGTGCGCCGCAAACCCTACTCCATAGTGCTTCTCGATGAAATAGAGAAAGCCCACCCCGACGTGTTCAACCTGTTGCTGCAAGTGCTCGACGACGGACAGCTCACCGACGGAATGGGACGCAAGGTGGATTTCAAAAACACCATCGTCATTATGACCTCCAACATAGGCTCGCGACAGCTTAAGGATTTCGGCACCGGAGTGGGGTTCAACACCTCGGCTCGCGAACAAAACCGCTCCGACATGGAACGCGACGTGATAGAAAAAGCCATGAAAAAAGCCTTTGCTCCGGAGTTCCTCAACCGTATAGACGACGTTATTGTGTTCAACAACCTGAAACGTCCCGAAATACACAAAATTATCGACATAGAGCTGAAAGGCCTCTTTGGCAGGATAAACGAAATGGGCTACTCCATAAGCATCAGCGAAAGCGCCAAGGACTTTCTGCTCGACAAGGGCTGGGATCCCAACTTCGGCGCACGCCCGCTGAAACGTGCCATACAGAAATACATCGAGGACGAACTGGCCGAGGAGATAATAAAATCGTCGCTACACACTGGCGACCAGATACTTATCGACACCGAGGACTTTGGCGACAACAACAAAATAATAAAATTCCGCATTACTCCCACCGAACCCGCCGCCACTGCCGACTCCGAGCCCCAAGTCATTGCCGGTAGCACGCCCACAAACGAATAAACTATGACCGACAAGCAAAACACCAAAATAACCGAGATAGGAAGTCTGGGCAAACAGGCTCTTATACAACGGCTTACGCAAAATTTCGAAACTCGCAACCAATCTACCGCCAAGGGCTTGGAAAACGATGCCGCGGCATTGGACCACAGCCAAGCACAAACAGTGGTTGGCACCGCCATCATGGTGGAGGGCATACATTTCGACATAACCTACACACCTCTGCAACACCTTGGCTACAAGGCTATTGCATTGTCAATGGCCAAAGTGGTGGCAATGAACGCCCTGCCAAAGCAAATTATGGTAAGCATGGCAGTGTCGAGCCGCTACTCGGTGGAGGCACTCGACGAACTGTTTGCCGGCATACACCGCATCTGCCTGCGCTACGACACCGACCTTGCCGGCTGCGACATAACCTCGAGCATGAGCGGACTTACCATCTCGGTAACCGCCATAGGCTCCGCCGACAAAAACCGCATCACGGGCCGCGGCGGCGCACAGGTGTACGACCTGCTCTGCGCCAGTGGCGATTTCGGGTCGGCATACGCCGGACTGCTCATTCTCGAACGCGAAAAGGCCACCTTCAAAGCCAATCCCAATTTCCAGCCCGACTTTGCCTCGCACGAGTACGTGCTTGAACGCTTTCTGAAACCCGAACCGCGCACCGACATAGTGAAATGGCTGGCCGACAACGACATAGTGCCCACCGCCATGACCAACGTGGCCGACGGACTGGCCGACGCCGCTCTGCACCTGTGCAACACTTCGCACTGCGGCTGCGAAATTTACGAGGAACGCATACCCATCGACTACGGCACCTCCCACGTGTGCACAGATTTTGGCACCAACATGCTGCCGGTATCGCTTGCGCTGAACGGTGGTATGGACAACGAACTGCTTTTCTCCATCAAACAGGACGACTACGAAAAAATTAAATCCTGCCCAAACATCGCCATCGTTGGACACATCACCGAACAAAACCGCGGCGCCATTATGGTAACACCGCAAAACACAGCCATACAACTGACATCGCAAAGCTGGAACCCATCCAAATAACATCCCCCTGCCCTAATATATATAATGTATGACCATACATGAGATTCTGAAAAAATATTGGGGCTACGACAAGTTCCGCCCTTTGCAGGAGGATATCATAAACTCTGTTTTAAACGGTTACGACACTTTGGCACTGCTGCCCACAGGCGGAGGCAAATCCATCTGTTTCCAAGTGCCTGCCATGGCCCTCGACGGGCTGTGCATAGTAATATCGCCGCTTATAGCCCTGATGAAAGACCAAGTGCAGCACCTGCAAGAGAAGGGAATAAAAGCCGAGGCGCTGGTTTCGGGCATTGGGGTGCGCGACACCGAACGCATAATAAACAATTGCCTATACGGCGGCATGAAATTTTTGTACGTATCGCCCGAAAGGTTGAAAAACCGCGGCTTTATAGAGGCTTTCAAACAGATGAAAATAGGCCTTATCGCCGTGGACGAGGCACACTGCATATCGCAATGGGGCTACGATTTCCGTCCGCCATACCTCGAAATTGCACAGATACGCGCCTTTCATCCCAAAACGGTGATAATGGCCCTTACAGCCACCGCCACGCCGGCAGTGGTGACCGACATTCAGGACAAACTGGCCTTTGGCAAACGGCGCAACGTTTTCCAAAAAAGTTTCTACCGCGAAAACCTAACCTACATGGCTTTCTACGAGGAGGACAAATACAGCCGTATGCTGCGCATAATAGCCGCCGTGAAAGGGTCGGGCATTGTGTATGTGCGCAACCGGCGCCGCACTCAGGAAATTGCCGAATTTCTGACTTCGAAAGGGATAAGGGCCTCGTATTATCACGCAGGGCTGAAAACTGAGGACCGCGACGCACGGCAAAAACGGTGGATGGACGGCCATACACCCGTGATAGTGGCCACCAACGCCTTTGGCATGGGCATAGACAAGCCCGACGTGCGCTATGTTATACACCTTGACCTACCCGACTCACCCGAAGCCTATTTCCAAGAGGCCGGACGCGGGGGACGCGATGAAAAACAGGCCTATGCCGTAATTTTGTACAACAACACCGACATCGACCAACTGAGGCAGAACTTCGCAACCGCCTATCCCCCACTGCAATACATACGCAACGCCTACCGCGCGGTGTGCAATTTTTACCAAATTCCCGAAGGGTCGGGGCTGAACCAGAAGTTCAATTTCGACCCCATGGCCATCTGCGACACCTACGGCTTTCAGGTGGTCCCTTTTTTCAGCGCACTGCGATTTCTCGAAAAAGAAGGACTCATCATCATCCCCGAAAGGCAAGAAACCACCTCGCACCTCAAAATAATAGTCTCCAACGAAGAGCTGTACCGCTTTCAGGTGGGCAACCCCATATACAACGACCTTATAAAGCTGATACTGCGAATGTACGGAGGGCTGTTCACCACCTACGTGAGCATAAACGAAAAGGCAATTGCCCGCAAGATGTACCGCGACGAGGAAAACATCGTGTCGCTGTTGTGCAAATTACACAAAATGAACTATATAGACTATCAGGAGAAGGAAAACTGCCCACAGATAATTTTCAGTTCGCCGTGTGTGAGCCCCCAAAGTCTGTACATCAGCGATGCCAACTATAAAACCCTGAAAGAGAATGCTTTGGTACGTATCAACGCAATGATTGACTATGTGCGGGGGAGCCAATACTGCCGCAGCAGCGCCCTACTGTACTATTTTGGCGAAAAAAACAATATTCGATGCGGCCGTTGCGACGTGTGCATTGCCAAAAACAGGGAGAACAGTGCCGAAACTCTGCGCCAGAACATTTTGGAATTACTGAACAACAACCCCATGACCATGAAAACGTTGTGCGCCAAAATGCCTTCGCTCAACGAAAAGGCCATCACCGGCACGGTGCGCGAGATGATAGACTACAACATACTGGCGTGCGACGAGGATATGCGGCTGTATATAAAATAAAACAAAAAAAAGAGGCCTCAAAGCCTCTTTCTCTAATCCTTTCTGATAGAGAGAACCCAAAGGTTTGCCCCCAACGTTTCTCAGTTCAAATTCAGAGCAAAATGAGCTGTTCGTGTCCTCACTTGCTGAATGCAACCGGCATACAGCAATATGGCTCTGATGGCCATTTTGGAGGGCTGCAGCCTTGCTCCTTTTATACGTTTTTTGTTGTTTGTGGTGCTGGTGTTTTCCGAAAAGTTGTATTCATTTACCATAGGCAAAAGCTTTTTATTGCACTTGCACGCCCTTTTTGCGGCGTTTGTCTGAGTAAAAAACTATGTTCTGTCATATTTATTGCATCATATTGATATTTTAACATTTAAGCATTGCTCTGCATTGCTGAAAAAGCGTTAGACGCTGGTTTTTCGGCCGGTTTACGTTGCTACATCAAAAAACGGAGCGGCAGCAGCATCCACTCCACGGCACGGTCGAAACGGGAGCGTTTTATCCATTCCTCGTAGCTGAAATTGACGCAATAGCTGAGAGTTTTTTCGATATGGTTGGCAAGCAGTAGCGTAATTTGCTCGTTGTGCCCAATGAGCGCCACCTCGTGCTGATGCTGGAAACTGCGGAAATCGAAATTGGCGGAAGAAATGCTGAACAGTTCGCCGTCTATCAAAAGACATTTGGCGTGCAGGTTGCCCGGGGTGTAGAATTTGAAGTGCACACCGCCGTCGTGCAGAGTTCCCAACGAGTGGCGGCGCACTATATCGGCAGCCATCACGTCAGAGTTGAGAGGCGAAATCACTGTTACCTCCACCCCGCGCTGAGCGGCGCTGATAAGTGCTTTGCGCAGGCGCGAGTTGGCAAGGAAATAGGGTGTTTCGATAACAACCGAGCGTTTGGCCGAGCGTATCATGGCTTCGTAGCGGCGGCTCAACCGCTGGCGCCTACGCGAGGGTATCTCCTGTATTATGGTCATCTGCTTGTAGTTGATGTCGCGTTTGAAACGCAGCTTGTCCAAATCCATGCGGTTGTATATGGCGTAGTTGTCGTTGAACACCTTTTGGAACAGTCGTGCCATTGGGTCCTCGATGCGCAGGTTAAGTTCGCGCCACGACAGGGAGTAGGCCGAAATGTTGGCCGAACCGATATAGGCAATGCGGTTGTCGATGACAAGTACTTTACGGTGGTCGCGGCGGTGGTTGTCAGAGATAAAGTTGAGGGTGAGTATCAGTTTTTTGAACCATCGCACCTCGCCTCCAGCCTGCACTATGGGGTCGAAAAAGCTTTTTTTCTGGCGTGTGCCCCAAGCGTCGACGAGCACACGCACCTTCACCCCTTGACGGGCCTTTTCGGCCAAAGCCTGACAAAACCGCACCCCCATGGCATCGTCGTTGAAACGGAAGGTTTCGAGATACACATACTCCTTGGCGGCACCTATGTCGCGGAGCTGTTCGTTGTAAAGTTCCAAATTGTCGTCGTAAAGTGATACCTGTTTCAGTTCCATAAAGGGCGTAGTTGTGTTGTGTTGTGTTGTGTTGTGTTTTATTTTATATAAGATTGTTGATAACGCAAAAAAGAGCGTTTTTATTTTGTTGATTATCCGTTTTTTGCACAAAGCGGATTTTTTTTCGGCAGAAAAAGGACATTTTTTGTGCAAGGCATTGGGCAAAAAGCAAAAAAAAACGTAAATTTGCAGTTGCGAAAACGGAGTGTGCAAAATGCTCCAAATTTGCATTATTAACTGTAGTTCAAATATTTAAAGGTAACATAAATGAAAAAAATACTTATTGTAGGAGCTGGCGGACAGATTGGCTCCGAGCTTACCCGCACCTTGCGCGACATTTACGGAAACGACAACGTGGTATGCAGCGACCTGCGTCCCCTGAAAGGCGAGATTTACGAACGCGGCCCCATCGAACGTATCGACTCCACACAAATTATGCAGATTGCCGAAGCTGTGAAGAAATACAACATCGACACTATCTACAACCTTGCCGCCATACTTTCGGCCACGGCAGAGCTCAACCCCATGCTTGGTTGGAACGTGGGCATTGGCAGTTTGGTGAACTGTTTGGAAGTGGCCCGTTTGTTTGGCTGCGCAGTGTTCACCCCAAGCTCGATAGGAGCTTTCGGTCCCAGCACCCCGCACGACATGACTCCGCAGGACACCATCCAGCGTCCGGCCACCATATACGGTGTTACCAAAGTTACCGGCGAGTTGCTTAGCGACTACTATTTCACCCGCTTTGGAGTGGACACCCGCTCGGTACGTTTCCCCGGACTTATCTCGAACCTTACTTTGCCTGGCGGCGGCACCACCGACTACGCTGTGGAAATTTATTATGCCGCTGTAAAAGGCGAGAAATTTGTATGCCCGCTGAGAAAAGGCACTTTCATGGACATGATGTACATGCCCGATGCCCTTAGCGCCATGATAGACATCATGGAAGCCGACCCGAGCAAGCTGGTGCACCGCAACTCGTTCAACGTTACCGCCATGAGCTTCGACCCCGAAATTATATACAACGCCATAAAGAAATATGTGCCCAACTTTGAGATGGTTTACGAGCCCGAGCCGATAAAACAGGCTATTGCCGATAGCTGGCCCAACTGCATGGACGATTCGTGCGCCCGCAAGGAATGGGGCTGGAACCCGAAATACGACCTCGACAAAATGACGGTTGACATGCTCGAAACACTTAAAAAGAAACTTCTGTAGCCTTTTGCAGATTATTAAAAAAGCGGTCAAATCACCTGATTTGACCGCTTTTGCTTTTTAAAAGGAATGTGTTCAATCCACTTGCGTGTTGATAAACGAGTTGGGAATGATATTGCCGTTGTTGTCTACAGCCGTGTTGGAGTGGTCACTGTCAACGCCGAAATCCAAATTCATACCCTCACGCTGATAAGCTGGGATTTCCTCATATTTGGACAAGCCGGCGGGGGTGCTCACCTC
The DNA here is from genome assembly GCA_937915785.1 of uncultured Bacteroidales bacterium. Lineage (GTDB taxonomy): Bacteria > Bacteroidota > Bacteroidia > Bacteroidales > P3 > UBA1219. The sequence continues at coordinate 40,280 of CALGGY010000158.1, read as the reverse complement.
CTGTTTCATTTTTTTGATTTTTGTCATCCGTTCATAAAACTTCGACTCCAGTGCTTGTTTTTCCATTTCGGTCTGCACAGCCAGGTGAGAGAGGGCAGGTGCGGGCTTGGGGGTGGGCACAGGTGCTGCGGCTGGTGCGGGCTGCACTTTTGTGTGTGCAACAACTTCCACATCGGCTTGGCGCGTTCCCTTGGGTTTCAGCTCAAAACCGGGAGTGTAGGGCTCGGGTTTGAGCTCTACTGTTTCGGCCTGCGGCTTGTCGGATAACTGCTCAATGTCGTCCATTTGGATAACTGTGCGTTCCTGTTTGGGTTCAACAGTGGGCTGCTGCTGAACTTGCACTGTATCGGCGGGTTGGGCTTCGGTCTGTGGCTGTTTGGGCTCAACAACGAAACCGAAGTCATTGCCGTTTTCGTCGACGGGCTCTTTTGTGTTGGACTCATCGCTGACAGGTTCTTTCGAATCGTCTTTTAACTCTTCTCTCTTCTTATCTTCTTTGATTGTCCCTTCGGAAGATTTTTGCTCGTTGCCTGTGGAAATCTGAAATCCTGTGGCCACCAATATCACCCTCAGGCTTTCGCCCAAAGAGTCGTCGAATCCGACGCCCATTTTCAGGTTGGGCGAATTTTTGCAGGTTTGTGTTATTGCTCCGGTTATTTCTTTAATTTCCTCATCGTCCACCTCATATTCCTTGCTACAGGTGATGTGGAGCAGTATCTTTTGCGAGTCGGTTATGTCGATGTCGTTGAGCAGTGGCGATTCCATAGCTTGTTGCACGGCCTCTATGGCACGGTTTTCGCCACTGGCGATGCCGGCTCCCATTATTGCGGTACCGCTTTGCGACATCACGCTGTCCACATCGCGCAGGTCCACGTTCATGTAAGAGTTAACGGTGATCATCTCGGCAACGCTTTTGGCGGCTGTCAGCAGCACATCGTCGGCTTTGGCAAAACATTGGCTAAATTTAATGCGTTCACCGGTAAACACTTTGTTGTTGTCGATAATGATGATGGAATCCACTTTATCGCGCAGATGTTTCAATCCTTCCTGAGCCTGTTGCAAACGCGCTATGCCTTCGAAATCAAAAGGCATTGTAACTATTGCCACCACAAGCACGGATGGCATGTACGGGTCGTTGGTCTCTATAGATTTGGCTATTTCGGCAATGACAGGAGAAGCACCTGTACCCGTACCGCCTCCCATTCCAGAAGTGATAAAAAGCATACGAGTGCCTGCAAGAGATTCTTTTATACGGTCTTTGGCCTCCTCGGCATATTGTTTTGCCACCTCGGGTCTTCCACCGGCCCCTAATCCCTCCCCGAGTTGTATTTTATTTACAACCGGACTGGTTGCCAGCGATTTGGAATCGGTGTTGCACACTATAAAGTCAACGCCTTTAATACCTTCGCTGAACATGTGGTTAACAGCATTGGTTCCACCGCCGCCCACTCCGATCACTTTAATATAGTGAGACTCTTCTTTTGGTGCTATAAAATCCATAGTTAATGTCATATATACCGTTATAATTCAATCATTTACGTAGTTGTTGTAAAATACAAAACCTGCTGTAAATTTACAACATTATTATCTTTTTTTAAAGCCTTTGCCAATCTTGTTTTCAACAGTTTTATGTTAGTTTTTGTTGATAAGTGTTTTTATTGGTTTCAAACAGGTTGTTGTTATGGCTATGCATCACATCCGTTGTGATGGTTTGCCTTCGGCGGCATACTGGCAGGTACAACAATATATTCGAGGCTTAGTGCCTAATTTTAAATTGCGTTTTGACAAATATCTTTGTTTCAAGCTTCAGTGGTGCCGTCAACTGTTTTTTACATTTCCTCATCGCCTTTTTCCAAAAAACGGTCGAAATAGTCTTGCAGGGCCTTAAAGAACGATTTTTTCTTGGGTTTTGAGGGAGCAGGGGTTGGTTCGGGAGCTGGTTCGGGTTCGCTGTCGAGAATGCCCGGGTCTATTGGTTCGGGCTGGGGTTCGGGCTGTTCGGGCAGAGGTTCGCTTTGTATCTGCTCGTCCAATTTGCGTATGCCATAGAGCACAAGGCCTATACCTGTGGCATATATCGGGTCGCCGATGCCTTGACCTTTCTTGTCGTCGGGATTGGAGATATGCTCGTCGGGGGTGCCAATGCGTGCGTTGATGCCGGTGATGTATGATGTATAGTTAACAATGTCTTTCAGCTTGGATCCTCCGCCGGTTAGCACTATGCCTCCTACCAGCTGTTTTTGCAGGCCGGTTTGCATTATTTCGAGGTTCACAAAGTTAAGTATGTCTTTTGTGCGGGCCTTGATAATGCTGGCGAGCGTGCGTATCTCAATCTCGCGCTTGGGTTGGCCATGGTAGCCGGGAAAAGCTATTACCACATCGTCGAGGGCTTCGGGCATGCAGGAACCGAACTGCACTTTTAGGCGCTCGGCAGTGTCGGGCAGCACGGAAAAACCTTTCTGAATATCGTCGGTGATGGTTTTTCCGGCAACGGGAACAACATGTGTGTGGTTTATCACTCCGTTGGCAAAAATGGCTATGTCGGTGGTGCCGCCGCCTATATCCACGAGGGCAACGCCAGCCTCGAGGTCCTCCTCCGTAAGCACGGCCATAGATGAAGCTATTGGCTCCAGCACTATGCCTTTCACAGTGAGATTGGCAAGTTTTACGCTTTGCAGAATGTTCTTGATATTGGTCTTATTACCTGTAACAATATGGAAATCAGCACTTAGCTGCTTAGCCGACACACCTACGGGGTCGCGGTCGTTCAGTGGCACTGTGTCCACATAAAAAGCCTGTGGAAAGATGTGGATTATTTCGTCGCCCTCGTCGAGAAGCAGGTTGTGCTGTTCGGCTATCATGCGGTCCACGTCTTTTTCCAAGATATAGTCCTGATCGGAAGGTATGCTCACATACCCGCGGTTTGTCTTGGTTTTTATATGCTGTCCGGCAATGCCTACATACACTTCGGTGACGGAGCATTGAGCCTGTCCTGCCGCCAGCGACACAGCATATTTTATCGTTTGCGAAGCTTTCAGGATGTTCCTTACCACGCCGTGCTCCACTCCTACCGATTTAACCTTGCCGTGCCCGATAATTTTCACCTTGCCGGGATTTTGTTCGTCTTTAACGCCTATCAGACAGGCGATTTTGGTGGTTCCTATGTCCAAACCAACTACAATTTGCTGTTTATCCATAACTGTCATTGTTTTTTAGTACAAATTATTTGATCCTTGAATTTTAAATTTACTGATGAATACTTCTCCCAGCCGGTTTTCGAAAATCCCTTCTGGTAGAGTGCAAAAAGATTCTCGAATTTTTCGTCGAGATTGTTTATGTCGCCCAAAACCACGGTGTGGTTGCCAAGTTTTGGCACAATTTCCATGTCGCCGTTGGAGTTGAGGTAAATTTGGTCGAAAAGCACCTTGGCATTTTTGTCGTTGTTGATATACTTGGCCAGGCGGAATATTTTGGTAATATCGTAGTTTTCGGCCTTGGGGTTGGCGGCTACAAGCGCTTCTATGTCGAGAGATGCAATATTTCCGGAAAAATCTTTTTTTATGTAACCGTTGGCTACAATAACGCGTTGGTTATTGATTTGGCTGATAGGCATATACCGGCCTTTTGTATCGAGATAGAACTGCGATTTTTTGCTGTAGACGCGTACCAACGGCGTGCGTTGGGTAACTTTTATCATCAAATCGGAGCTCACAGTTACCGACACGTCGGCCTCATCGACAAACTGGTTTGACTTCACAACTTGGCGTATGCCTTCCAAATCGGCAGAGCCCACGGCTTGGTTTGTAATGTCGCGATACTTTTCCATAACGCTGCTACTGAGCTGCTCGGAGGTAACAAGCGTGTCGTTGGCCATATAATCCACCACTACAACTACCGAATTGATGGCTGATTGCCGGTGCAGCACGTTGGCCACAACAACCACAACCACAATCACAAGCAGCAGCAGCACTTTAATTATATTGGCGTATCGGCGTTTCATTGTCAATTGTTGCTTATTTCCAGTTCTTCTTCAAAAGCTTTTTGTATGCCGGGGAGCATTGCGTCGATATCGCCGGCTCCCATGGTAACAAGCACTTCGGGATAAAGTGCCACCAGAATGTCGGCAATGTCGTCCTTGGCACAGAGGTACTTGTTCATTTTGTTGATTTTGTGCAGAATAAGGTGCGATGTTACACCCGGTATGGGTTTTTCGCGGGCAGGATAAATGTCGAGCAGCACAATCTCGTCGAGGGGCATAAGGGCCTTTGCAAAATCGTCGGCGAAATTGGCTGTGCGCGAATACAAGTGCGGCTGGAAAACGCCAACCACACGTTTGTCGGGGTAGAGCAACTTAACGGACTGTATGCAGGTTTCTATCTCGTGCGGGTGGTGCGCATAGTCGTCGATAAACACAAAGCCGGGCGTTTTTATGCGGTAGTCGAACCGGCGGCGTATGCCTTGAAACGATTTCACGGCGGCACGCATCTCCTCTTCGGTAACGCCGCACCTGAGGGCCACGCCCATGGCAGCCACAGCGTTTTCGATGTTGTAAAGCGGCGATCCCACAATCTCAATGTCGTAATACACCTTTTCGGGAGTGTGGAAATCAAAATAGTAGTTGCCTTTGTAGTTGCGCACGTTCCACGGGTAGTAGTCGGCCTCGATGTCTTCGAAAGAATACTGCAGAGTGGTGATGTGTTCGTCGATATCGAATTCCAGTCCGCTTTTGAGCAGCAGCCCGCCGTCGGGACTTGTTTGATTGGCAAACTGGGCGAAAGCCTGCAGCAGGTTGGCGTGGGTGCCGTAGATGTCGAGGTGGTCGGGGTCGGCGGAGGTGATGACGGAATACAACGGGTGAAGCTGTAGGAAAGAGCGGTCGTACTCGTCGGCCTCCACCACCACGTAGTCGCTGTTGTGGTTTATAACCAAGTTGCTGTCGAAATTTTTGGCAATGCCTCCCAAAAAAGCGGAACATCCCACATGGCTGCTGTTGAGTATGTGCGCTATCAGCCCCGACGTGGTGGTTTTGCCATGACTGCCAGCCACGGCAATGCATTTTTTGCCGGAGGTTATCTCGCCCAGCACCACGGAGCGTTTTTTCATTGGCACACCGAGCTGTTGCAAGTGCACAAACTCTTTGTTGTCGGTCGGTACGGCGGGGGTGTAAACAACCAAGTCCAATTGCTGCGGTATGCTGGCTATGTCCTCTTCGTAGTGTATTTCCATTCCCTCGGTCTCGAGCCGGCGTGTGAGGGGCGTGCAGGTGCGGTCGTAGCCGCACACACGGTATCCCAACGAGTGGAAATAGCGTGCCAGTGCGCTCATGCCAATGCCACCTATGCCGAGGAAATAATATGTTTTAGGGCAGTCCATTGTAGTTATTGTTTTTTTATTATTTTTTCTATCTGGTCCACAATTTTATCGGCGGCGTTGTGTATGCCCATCTTCAGTATGGCCTCCGACATGGTCTTTTGCTTTTCGGTGTCGGACACGAGGCTGTCGAGTGTTTGGCAGAGGGTAGTCATGGCGTCGGCATCGCGAACCATAAGGGCGGCACCGTTGTTCACCAAGGACATGGCGTTTTTGGTCTGATGGTCTTCGGCCACGTTGGGCGATGGTATCAGAATAGTGGGTTTGCCCACCAAACACAGCTCCGAAATGGCGATGGCGCCGGCACGCGATATTATCACATCCGCTGCAGCGTAGGCACTGTCCATTTGCGAAATAAACTCGCACACTTTCACGTTGTCGGCGTTGGCGTTTTTCACGGTCTCCACGGCTTGCGAGTAGTACCTTTTGCCTGTCTGCCAAATCAACTGTATGTCTTTTTGTTTGAAATACTGCAAGTTGGCACTGATAGTTTCGTTTATGGTACGTGCGCCGAGACTGCCGCCAACCGAAAGAATGGTAAGTTTGGCGGGGTTGGTGCCGAAAGTTTTGCTGCCCTCGTCTTTGGTGAGAGCCATATCCTCCATAACCTTGCGCACGGGGTTGCCGGTGAAGACAATTTTGTCGGCAGGGAAGAATTTGTCCAAGCCATTGTATGCCACGCATATAACATCGGCTTTGGCGGCAAGCATCTTGTTGGTGAGACCTGGGTACGAGTTCTGCTCCTGCAAAAGGGTGGGGTATCCCATTGCCGAGGCGGCTTTGAGTGTTGGCGCGCTGGCATATCCGCCCACGCCCACCACTACGTCTGGGTTGAACTGACGGATAATCTGTTTGGCCATACGCTGGCTTTTGAGCAGTTTGAAAGGCACTGCCAAGTTTTTGAGAATGCTTTTGGGGCTGAGGCTACGTTGCAGGCCGGCTATAGGCAAGCCTTTAATAGTGTAGCCGGCGGCAGGCACTTTTTCCATTTCCATACGGCCGTTGGCACCGATAAAAAGTATGTCGGCGTCGGCGTAGCGGGCTTTTATGGCGTTTGCTATGGCCAAGGCGGGGAATATGTGTCCGCCTGTTCCACCTCCACTAATTATTGCTTTCATTTGTTGTTCCGGTTTGCGGTTCCGGTTCGGGTTCGTCGTCCTCGCCGGATTCCAGTTTCAGTTTGTCTATTTTATTTTTATGGCTTACAGCCAATATTATTCCTATGGCAGTGCAGGTAAGCACATACGAGGTGCCGCCGTAGCTCACCAGGGGCAACGTTTGTCCCGTTACGGGGAAATAACCAGTGGCCACACTCATGTTTATCATTGCTTGCAAGAAAATTACAAAGCCAAGCCCAAGCACTAACAGCTGTCCGAACAGCGACGAGCAGTTTTTCGAAATAATCATGCAACGTATGAAGAAAAAGAGGTAGGCCAGCAGTATCAGAACACCCACAAAGCCGCCCATCTCTTCGATTATTACTGAATAGATAAAATCGGTGTGCGACTCGTTGAGGAACCTGCCCTGCACGGTATTTCCGGGACCTGCGCCTGTAAGGCCTCCCGAGGCGATGGCAATTTTGGCCATGTTGGTCTGTGTTGGCTGATCCTTGTCGTCGCTCCACCACTCATCGATACGGTTAACCCATGTGCTGCTTCGGAACAGCTCCAAATCGAACACCACACATACAATAAGAAAAAGAGTTACTGCCCCCAATATAACGCCCACCGTTGTGAAAAGGTAGCGTCGGTTAACGCCCGCCAGAAACATCAGCACCACGCAAGCCACGAACACCAGTGCGGCGGTGGAGAAGTTCTCGGGGAAAATCATTCCGGCAATAAGGAGCACCGGTATCATCAGCCTTTTGAAAGTCTCTTTATCTTTCAGGCTGTCGCGATATTTTGTAAGCTGTCTGGCAAGATAAACCAACAGCACATATTTGGCAATCTCCGACGGCTGAAACTGCCCTATCAGCGGGATATTGTCAAGCCAGCGGTTTGCCGCATGTCCGCTTGCCGAGTCCGACATGTGCCCGTAGAACGACATTACAATCATCACGCCCATAAGCACAAAGCACAACAGGTAACCTGGGCGCGAAAGCTTGTAGAACCACTTGATGCGCAGGTGCGATATGCCTATCATTATCAAGTAGCTTACAAGCACTATACGCAAGTGTCTGAACATGGTCCAAGTAACGCTCCAGCCATGGTCGTAAGCGGCCTTGCCCAGCGAGCTGTACACTTCTATCAGAGAGATGATACTAAGAAATATTATCACCACCCAGACAGACCTGTCGCCTCGAAAAATGTTCTTTGCTGCGATAGCCATTGTTGATGTTGTTTGCTGATTTACAGTTCGTTTACAAGAAATTTGAACATCTCGCCCTGTTCGGCTACGGACACACCGTTTTCGCAAGCAGGCGAGAAAAGGGTTACTGCGTTTTCCACGTCGGAATACAGGGCCTTGTCAAGAGCCACCGCCATGTTGGGCACATCGATAATAACAGGCACTATACCGGCAAAAGTCTCGTGCAGGCGCGAGTTGTCGGCGCCAACGCAGATAAGCATACGCACTTTGCGCAGGGCCAAAGGTTTGAGAGTGTCGAAATTCACATCGTTCACATCGCCGTTGGCAATCCATATCACGGGTTTCTCCATGGTGTCGAGCGAGTACCATGTGGCGTTGGGTGTGCGCGACGAGGCATCGTTTACAAACTCCACCCCGCTGATACGGGCCACAAACTCCAGCTTATATTTCATCTCGCTGAGCGAGGCGAAACTGCGGCGCAAGGAGTCGTTGCGCATTTTTTTCAGTTTTGCGGTGTCTATGCCCGCCAAGTTGGTGTAGATCTTTTCTCTGCCCTGTGTTGCTAATGATTCTATTGTCATGGTGTTATGATGTTTTTGTATGTTTTATTATCTGATTTTCAATGTTAATAATGCAAGTGCTGCCAAACCAAGGGTGATAATCCACATGCGGGTGGTTATTTTCACCTCGTGGTATTTGTTGTTGTGTCCTTCGCCAGGACCTTTGAAAAACACGGTGGAGTTTGGCCATTTTTCCCTAAATTCGCTGTAGCTCATTCGGAAATGGTCGTGCAGTGGGGCTTTTTTCCAGATTCTGCGTTTTTTGCCTGTTCTCAAAAAGAGTTTCACATCGAGGTCGGCAAGTATTTCGAACAGGAACACGCCGCAGAGTATGGGCAGCAGCAGTTCCTTGTGAATGATAATGGCCGCCACGGCTATGATACCTCCGATGGTGAGGCTACCGGTGTCGCCCATAAACATCTGTGCCGGGAACGAGTTGTACCACAGGTATCCGACAAGGCTTCCCACAAAAGCGCACATGAATATTACAATTTCCTCGCTGCCAGGTATATACATCACATTGAGGTAGTCGGTCCATACGGCGCTGCCCGACACGTATGCCAGCACAAGCAACGCCACCCCTATGATGGCCGAATTGCCTGCCGCCATGCCGTCCATGCCGTCGTTCAGGTTGGAGCCATTGCTAACAGCAGCCACCACAAAAACGGTGAGCAATACAAAGAAAATCCAGCCTGCAATATATTTCCACCTGTCGCCCAAAAAACTGAACAGGTCGGCGTAGTTGAGGTCGTTGTTTTTGAAAAAAGGTATAGTGGTGCGGGTCGACTTCACATCGGGAGTTTTCTCCACAACCTGAACATTGTCCACAATTTTCACGGTCACTTTTTCGTTGATCACCGCATCGGGGCTGTAGCGAAGGGTAAGGCCCACTATAAGTCCCAGCAACACCTGCGCACCAAGCTTCACCCAAGGTTTGATTCCGTCCTTGCGTTTTTTGAAGGTTTTCACGTAGTCGTCGGCAAAGCCCACGGCACCTAGCAACACGGTGGTTACCACCATCAGCACAAAATACACGTTTGACAGTTTGCCAAACAGCAGGCACGGAAGCAGTATGGAGGCTATCACCACCAGTCCGCCCATGGTGGGAACACCTTTTTTTTCTGTGTTGTAAGGATCAGTTTTCGCATCTCGCTGCTGCTCGAAATATTGTCTGCGTTTCATGAAACGGATAAACACTTTGCCCAAGCAGATGGAAAAAATAATGGACAGTATGAGCACCACTATGGCACGGAATGAGATGTAATGCACCAGTCCTGCACCGGGAAAACCGAAAGCCTTATCCAACCAATCGAACAAATAATACAGCATTTCTTTATGTTTTTATGCGTTAAGTATGTTGTTTAATTCCTCTTTGTCGTCGAAATGATGGCGTACGCCGTTCACCTCCTGATATTTTTCGTGTCCTTTGCCGGCCACCAGTATTATGTCGCCGTTTTTTGCCAGTGTGCAAGCTGTTTTTATTGCCTGACGGCGGTCGGTTATGCGCAGTGCATTTTCTTTCTGCGCTGTGTTGAGTCCCGCCTCCATGTCGTCGAGTATGCGTTCGGGGTCTTCGGTACGCGGGTTGTCGGAGGTCAGTATAAGGGTGTTGCACATCTCGGCGGCTATCTTGGACATTACGGGACGTTTCAGTGCGTCGCGGTCGCCACCGCAACCAACCACCACTATCAGCCGCTGGTCGTCTGACATTATGTCGTTGATGGTCTGCAGCACGTTTTTCAGTGCGTCGGGGGTGTGTGCGTAATCAACAATGGCCATTTTTCCGGAGCCGTTCACATATTCGAAACGTCCTTCGGCGGCCTGCAGGGTGCTCAGTACTGTGAGGGCCTCGTTTTGCGAAATGCCGCACAAGCGGGCGGTGGCGTAGATGGCCAGCAGATTGTAGGCATTGAACCGGCCCACAAGGCGGGTCCACACCTCTTTGCCGTCTATCGAAAGCAGCAGTCCTTGCAGGGTGTTTTCCACAATGCGGCAATTGAAATCGGCCACGCTCTGCAGGCTGTAGGTGTGTTTGCTGGCGGCGGTGTTCTGTAGCATCACCATACCATTGCGGTCGTCGATATTGGTAAGGGCAAAGGCTGTGGCGGGCAGGTGGTCGAAAAAGGCTTTCTTGGCGGCAATGTAGTCGGCAAAAGTCTTGTGGAAATCCAGATGGTCGTGGGTTATGTTGCTAAAAATGCCGCCTACAAAATGCAGGCCTGCAATGCGCTGTTGCACAATGGCATGCGAGCTAACCTCCATAAAGCAGTATTCGCAGCCGTGATCGGCCATCTGCCGAAGCAGCGAGTTCAGCTCTATGGCGTCGGGGGTGGTATGGGTGGAGGGTATTTCCTGCTCGTCTATCTTGTTCACCACAGTGGAAAGCAGCCCCACGCTGTATCCCAATTGGCGGAACATGCGCTGCAAAAGGGTTACGGTGGTGGTTTTTCCGTTGGTGCCGGTAATGCCTATCAGCTTGAGCCTCTGCGAGGGGTTGCCGAAGAAATTGGAGGCGGCTATGCCCAGTGCCATGCTGCTGTCGGCGGTTTGTATGTAAACCACTCCGGAGAGCTGATGTTCGGGCAACGTTTGGCACAGCACCACGGAGGCCCCTTTTTCGATGGCGCTGCCGATAAACTTATGGCCGTCCACGTGCACACCTACCTGTGCCACAAACAAGGTGCCGGGCTCCACCGCACGGGAGTCGAAGGTGATTTTTTCCACCTCCACATCGCGGTAATTCACCGACTGATAAGTCAATCCTTGTAATATTTCGGACAATTTTTTCATTGTTTATCGTTGTTGGTTTGTGATAATTCGTAATCTATTTTCGGCAGTTCGGGCGACTGAGGGTTCAGTGTTAGCTTTATCCTGTCGCCCCGTTTGTATGGCTGGTTTTGTTTCAGCGACTGTGCTGTAACTTTGCCTCTGCCTTCGATGGAGACCTTGAATCCCATTTTTTCGAGCATATACACTGCGTCTTTGGCCGTCATTCCTTTGCAGTTGGGCACACGTCCGTCGGGCAGGTCGTAGGCAAAGTACACAGCGTTGCCTACGGAGTCTTGTTCGGCATCGAACCACAGCGGATTGGCAACTGTGTCGCCAAATTTGTACTTCATTCCCAAAATGCCGAACGATTGGAGCAAGTCCTGTGCATATCCTTTTTTCAGATAAGGCATCGACACATCCTTCTCCTTTGGTATTTTGAGGTCCATATTGAGTATGGTTCCGCAAACGCGGTCGGCAAGGTCCTTGAACACGGGTGCCGCGAGCTCGCCGCCGTAGTTGCGCCCTTTTTTGGGGTTGAAAACCACCACTATGCACGAGTACTGTGGGTTTTCGGTGGGGAAAAATCCTGCAAACGAGGCACAGTAGCGCATGGTTTCCACGTCTTTTTGGGTGTAGTTTATCTGTGCGGTGCCTGTTTTTCCGGCAATGCCGTAAGGAGTTCCGGAAAGGCTGCGCCGGGCCGAGCCATTCTCCACCACGCCTTTCAGCAGGTCGTTAAGCACGGCAAGGGTTTGGTCGGAGCATATCTTTTCTTTTATAACAATGGGCTCCATTTTCTTCACCGTTTCCGACCCTTGACGTATCTCGCTGCAAAACAGCGGTTTCACCATTTTCCCGCTGTTGGCTATGGCGTTGTAGAAGGCTAGCATCTGCAAAGCGGTGAAACGTGCCACATATCCGTAGCAAAGGTTCAGAAAATCAATCGGTTGCGAAAGGTCGTCAACCATGTAGGGCTTGGGTTCCTGCAGGGCAAGGTCGAGGCCCAGACGATCCATAGGCAGCACCGACTTGAGTTTGTCGCGGAACTCGTTGCGGTTGTTGCGGTAGTTCAGCCAAACGGGATAGCAGGTGCCCACGTTCGACGACACTTCGAAAGAGTGTTTCATCGACATGGTGCCTGTGGTGCCGTCGGAGTGGCTGTCCTTTATCTTGGCACCTTTTGGCTTGGGGTTTCGTGCCGTGGAGTCCTCGCTGTAATATTTCTCGCCCGTGGGGACCTCCATGGCAGTGTCCACCTTTCCGTTTTCTATCAGCACCATATTGGTTACTGTTTTAAAGGTGGAACCTGGTTCAAAAGAGTTCACACAAGCTTGGTTGTTTATTTCGGCATAACCCCTTACCGAATCCAAATACTGCAGACTGCTAATGGCGCGCACGTAGCCAGTTTGCACCTCCATAAGTATCACGCATCCATAGTCGGCTTGGTTTTCCTTGACACATTTGTACAGCGATGTGTAGGCAAGCTCCTGCAGACGTGTGTCGATGGTTGAAACGATATCCTGTCCGTCGACAGCCCGTTTTTGGTCGGCATCTTCGATAGGCACCCACATATTTTCGCCTTCGCGTCGGGCCAGCTTACGCTCCCAACGCTGTCCCTGCTGCCCGCGCAGATATTTGTCGTAGAAACCCTCAAGTCCGTTGTACGAAGTGGAGTCGCCAATCTGCCGCTCAAAACCTATGGTGTGGCGCGCCATATCGCCGTAGGGGTGTATGCGTATGTCGCGCGAGTCGCAGATAATGGCTCGGCAGAAACGCGGGCTGGCCAGCAGTTTTTCTTTCTTCGACTGCGAAAGTCCGGTTGTGTCGGCCCTCAGCATGGGGAACGATTTCATACGGTTGCGCTCGTAGAACGTCACACTTTTTTTTATAATGCAGTAGCGGTTCTGCCTCTTGCGCTCACGGGTAAAAAAATCGTAATAATAGCTGTACGGTTTTTCGGGAAACATCTTTGCCATGCTGTCGCAAAGAGCGGGCAGGTCCCTTTCGAATGTCTCTTTGGAAATAATCCAACGGTAGTAAACTATTCCGTCGCTGGTTTTCACGCTATCGTCGTACATGTTTTTGGGGTCCACTTTTTCCTTGCCGAAATCTATAATTATGTCGTACACCGGCAGCGATGTGGCAAGCATTTTTCCGTCGGCTGAATATATGGTTCCCCTCTGGGCTTTCACATCGCGCCAAGCCACGGTGGAGTTTTTGGCTTTGGAACGCCATTCGGCACCGTCCACCACCTGCAGTTTCACTATGTTTATTATGATTGGAATCACCAAAAACAAACATAGCACCACAAAAAGTGGAAGCATCCTGCGCGACATATTTATAGGTCCGTTTCCCATTTCTTCAGCGTTTGCCTTTTATTGTTATTTTCAGCGATGGTGTTGTACCGGCTTTTATTCCTGTGCCCTTCAGCTTTTCCGAAACCTCGGTAAGCATTGTGGCGTTCATGTAGTCGCAGCGGTTTTGTATCTGTCTAACACGCAGTTCGTCTATTTCGCGCTGCAGACGTTTGTTTTCGATAGTAAGGTTTTCTATGCTGTAGCGGTTGGCAATAAGCAGAAAACTGTAAGCAAGCATCATCAAAGCAAGCGGCCACTGCTTGATGATGTTTTTCGACCCGAGAATGCGACCGGCAAGCACGTACGACAAGGAAAAACGTTTTTTCTTTGCAGGCTTTGCCGATGTTTCGGGGGACTTTTCCTGCGACTCGGCGACAGGGAAGGCAGTGTCGGCGGCTATGTCAAATTCTATTTTTTGTTCTTCTTCCATAATTTCAGTTCGTTTGTGGTTGTTTTTTTTGGGCAATACGGAGTTTGGCGCTTCGCGAACGCGAATTGGCGGCTTGCTCAGATTCGTCGGCAATGATGGGCTTGCGGGTGACAGGCTCCAACGGCGAAAGCGGGTTGCCGTAGAAATCTTTTTTCACCTCGCCTTCGAAATTGCCTGTTTTCATGATGTTTTTCACCAGCCGGTCCTCCAGCGAGTGGTACGAAATCACCACCAGCCGTCCACCCGGGTTCAGTATGTCCACCGCCTGTGCCAGCATAGCCTTCAGCGCCTCAAGCTCGCCGTTCACCTCTATGCGAAGTGCCTGAAAAATCATGGCATAGAATCTGTTTTCCTGATTGCGTGGCACAAGGCTTTGCAGCACGTTTTTCAGTTCGAAAGTGGTGTGTATGGGTGCCTCCAACCGGGCTTGCACTATGGCGCGGGCCATACGGTTGGCGTTGGGTAGTTCGCCGTAGTTACGCAAAATGGTGCTGAGCTCTTGTTCCGAAGCGGAGTTCACCAAGTCGGCGGCGGTAAGCGTCTGACGGCGGTCCATCCGCAGGTCGAGCTCGGCGTCGAAACGGGTGGAGAACCCCCTGTCGGGCTGGTCGAACTGGTGCGACGACACACCCAAATCGGCCAAAATGCCGTCGGCCCTGCTCACACCGTGCAGACGCAAAAAGTTTTTCATATACCGGAAATCCTCATGTATAAGCGAGAACCTCTCGTCGTCGACGGCATTTGCCAAGGCGTCGGCATCGCGATCGAAAGCCACAAGCCTGCCGTCGGGGGCAAGGGCTTGCAGTATAGCACGCGAGTGGCCGCCTCCGCCAAAGGTAACGTCAACAAACGTCCCGTGCGGATTGGCAACCAATCCTTCGATGCTCTGTTCCAACAATACCGGCAAATGGTAGTCCGACATATCTCTTACAATTTCCGATTTCCTATCTTTATCCTATTTGTTTTCTTCTTCCAACAGTCCGCCCAGTTTTTCGCTGGCCAACGCCACAAAGTCGGCGTCGGAGCCAGTGCCGTCCATCTGGTTGTACTTGTCGTAGTCCCAAATTTCGATAAAGTTGCCGCCAAGCGATGTGAGCACTATGTCCTTGGTGTTGCTCAGCTTGGATTTCTGCTCGGCAGGAATCAGAAGCCGGTCGTTGGTGTCAAGTTCGATAATGTTGCCTTCGGTTAGTTTGCGCAACAGAATCCGGTCTTCCGGCTTGTAAGGGTTGAGGTTTTTCTGCAGTTTCTCCACCATTGCATAGAACGAGGCGTAAGTCCATAGCTCCAAACACTCGGAATAGATACTCTGACGAATAACAAAACGACCATCGTCCTCCGGCTGAAGCTGTTTTTTCAGCGCCACCGGAAACTTGAACCGTCCGTTACTGTCTATCTTACAGTATTCTTTTCCAAGTATTAGCGACATTTTATCTACTTTTTTTCGTTCTGCAAAGGTACGAATAATTTTCCAAAAAAAAACTTTTTTTACCTTTTTATGTTGAAAAATTCCTTAAACTTCCATTTCATTTTTGTAAACGATGGTTTTAAAAAAAAGTTTCATCGGGACTTTTTTTTCTTAAATCAAAGTTTATTAAGCTGTTACAAAACATCAGCGGATATTCGAGGCAACGGTTGGGATATGGGTGAGGAATGGGGTATGTTAATAAGTTTTTTTTTGCAAGGGCACAAAAAAAAAGGTGTGCTGTATTCAGCACACCTTTTCGGGTGGATTTTTTTAAGCAACTAACTGTTACTGAGCTATAAGCTTGCGAACAACCTTAAAGTCGCCATTTGAAATTTTCACAAAGTAGGTGCCACGAGCCAACGTGCTTATGTCTATCGTGATGGAGCCGTTGTTTGTGGCGAGGGTCATTGCCTGGGTGTTCACAATGCGGCCTTTCATATCCACAACATCTATTCTGTATTCGCCGGGTTCGGCATTTACTATCACCGACACTTCGCTTGAGGCGGGATTGGGATAGAGAGTAAGGCTGGCGTCATCGTCGTCGGGCTGGTCGATGCCTGCAAGGGCGAAACGTTTGCGTTCGGTCCAGATGCTGTAGTAACCGTTTCCGCAACGGGCGCGCACAAACACATCGTATGTGGTGGTGAAATTGAGGCCAGTTAGGGTGTACGAGTTGGTGGCTGTGAGTACTGTGGTGCCGGTGCCGTCGCCTTCGTAGAATCCGCGCAAACCATATTCCACTTCCCAAATGTTCTGATCAGGATCGGTTATATCCCAAGTGATGTTCACGGCACTTGAACTCAACGGTATTATATGCACATTTTTGACGGGTTTGCAGAATGCAACTATGGCTTCGATGGTGTCGGACCATCCGCCGTTGAGTCCCGAGGTACACAAGCTGCGCACCGTGAACTGATATGCAAGACCGGTGATGAGTCCTTCGAGCACGCAGGGGTTGGTGTAAACGGTATAGATGGTATCCACACCAGCCTCGTTGTCGAAGCAGTGTACCTCCCATGCGTTCTGGTTGGAATCGGCATCCCATTTAAGCATAACCGAAGTGTCGGTAATGTTGGATGTAAGGATGTTTGTAACGGGGTTACACGGCAGTGCAAAGGTGGTAATGGTGTCGGAAATCCAGTGCGAGTATCCTGCCGAGTCGGGACAGATGGTACGTATTCTCCAGATATAAGTTGTGCTGTCCACCAGTCCTGTTTTGTGGTAGTTGTTGGTGTTGTTCAGTATGTGGGTGTTGCTCCACACTGTGTCGCCAAGTATGCAGTATTGGAATTCGTAGTTGCCCACCTCGTTCCATGTGCAGGTCATATCGTTGGTTCCGAAGGTGGTGGCAAGGTTTGTGGGGTCGGCACAGTTTCCGCCATGGTAATCTATGGTGATGTTGTCGATATAGAAGGTAGATGCTGCGGCACCACCCACTTTGAATCCAACAAACTGTCCCACACCGGTGTACGAGGAGAGGTCGCACACATAGTTAATCCATGTGTTGGCGGCTGTTACACGAACCGTATCCACACCGATAAACGACATTGTGCTCGACGAGTCGGACATAAGTCCCACCACCAGATAGCTGGTTGTGGAAGGTGCGTAAGCACGTAGCGACACTTCCAGCTCGTAGGGGTTGAACACTCTCATTTTCGGAGCCACTGCAATGGCTTGGGTATTGGCTGTGGTGTTGAAATAGAGCGATGCTGGCGACGAGCTGAAAGCCGAGGCGCTGCAGTTGGGACGTGTGGCGTTGCCGGTATAGCTCCAGCATGTGGGGTATGCCGACGACGAGGTGCCGTAATTGTCGAAAGTTTCCACGTACGGGAAGCTCCTCACCTGTCCGCACAAAGTGTTGAACCGGACGCTGTCGGAATAGTCGCTGGTGTCTATCACGGTGCAAAGGCAGCGTACACGCACCATATAGGTCATCGACGGGGTGAGTCCGGTCAGGGTGTAGGTTGTGTCGTTCAGGGCAATGGTTGTCCATTGTGTAAGTCCGTCGGGACGATATTCTAACAGCCAGTGGTACGAGCCGGTGGTACGCGACCATGTTACTTTGGCCGACGATTCAGTGATATTGGTGATGCGGAGTCTGTTGGGCTCGGGGCAGTCGAGTTTTACCGACACGTTGTCGATTGCTGCCGGCGGGTTGTTGCCTTGAGCGTTGCCGTCGTTAACCCATGCAAAATAGATACGTATCACGGTGTCGGAGAGTTGTGGCAGCTGATAGGTATGTCTTTGGAACGATGTGGAGTTTCCGTTGAAGCGGCCAACGAAAGTGGCATTTGCCGGAGGTGTGAGAGTGCCGGTGCTGTTGCCTTCCACGGTGGCAACACCGCCGAAGAACACAGCCATATAGTCGCGGCTGTTTTCACCGTCGCAACGCCAGTCGAACTTGAGGTTGAAATTGTTGCCTGCGTTTACTGGCACATATATGTCCCTATATGCCCACGAAACTGTTGGCATATTGTTGGCGTAGTCGTTGAGCAGGCCGCCGGTGTTGGAAACATACATGCTGCGGTTGCTGTTGTTGGCAACGGCGGTGCCCACTGTCCATGTGTTATTTCCGTAGGTAGGACCAACTATTGTCCATCCGTTGTTGGTGCTGCCGGTGCTTTCAAAAGTGCAGTTGTAAGGCATCGATGCCGGCACTTGGGCCACACGGAAAGTATGCGCGTTGGACCATTTGCTGTCGCCATCTATTCCGCAAAGGGCTCTTACGCGGAACTGGTAGATAGTGTTGGACTGCAGGTTATTTACCAGCAAGAAGGTGTCGGTGGTGGTGGCGTAGTTCACGGTAACGGTATCGGGGTCGAAACCGAACTCGCCCCATGTAACTTCGTAGCCGAGGGTGGTGGAGAGTGTGGTGGCGTCGGACCAATAGAGTCTTGTGGTGATGGAGTCGATGGAGGCGTCGCCAAGATTGTTGGGTTTGATACATGTAGGGGCCCAGCCTATCTCAACGTTGTCGATACCATATATAATATAGGATGCGTAGTTGTACACCGCACGGCAGCGGAATGCCAGCCTTGCACCGGGAACATGGTGTATGGTGCTGTCTTCCGAAAGGTCCATGAAC
Source organism: uncultured Bacteroidales bacterium (assembly GCA_937915785.1). GTDB lineage: Bacteria > Bacteroidota > Bacteroidia > Bacteroidales > P3 > UBA1219. Next base: position 21,934 of record CALGGY010000158.1, on the reverse strand, counting down.
ACCGTTTGGGCTGTAGTTGTTGCCGGATAGCTTTCTATTGTGGTAAAGTTGGTGTCGTTCACCACATAGCCGAAATCAAGCATACCATAGTTCGTGGTAGTATTTGTATAGTTCATACGGTATTTGAACGATACTGTAAGGCGTGGCAGGCTGTCGGCAAATTCAGGCATTATGGCATACTGATATGCGCCTACTGTCTGATAGTTGTAAGTGGATGTTGTAGAATAGTAGTTACTTGCTGTCAATATCAGAGCTTTGCCGCTTGTATTTGGCAGATACGAGGAGTTGGTGCTGCCGTAAACGCGTGGGCAGTAGTCGTTGCGGCGGGCATGAGTGTTTGTACCCGACGAATAGAAAGTCCAGCAGTTGGGCAGGGTGTTGGTGACATAATAAGCGGTGGGCGATGACGAAGCGCTGTAGCTTTCGAAATCTTCCTGATAGGGATAAACGCTAACAGCGCCGCAGCCCGTTTGTGTGGAGAGCTGGGCATAGGCCGAGTCGCCTCCGCAGAGCGACATAACGCGTATGTCGTAGGTAGATATTGCCGAAAGGTTGCCCAATGTATACTGTGTGGTTCGTACGGTGTCGGCCACATGCCAGATACTGTCTCTTCTGGTTTTGTACAGAACTACCCAAACCGAGTCGGTGTTTCCCGGTACCCATATCAGGTCAACCGAGTTGGAGGTATTGCCCATGATGCGCACGTTTGGCGGAACACACGACGCACTGTTGTTGCACGGCGAAACAAATCTGATACTGTTGCGGTAGCTGTAAAGATAGCCCGTGCTTGTTGGCGAAGCGGGGTTCACATCGGTGGAGGAATAGAAGTAGATGGCTTTGTTTGGCACAGAGGCCACATAGAATGAGTAGTTCCCCTGCGTAGCGCCCGAGTTGTCGTCGATGGCAATTATAAGGTTCTCGAAACCGTTGTAGTAGAAGGGCACGTCGAAAACAAAACGGTTCCAGCCGAAGGATGTTGCGTTCAGCGGACCAGTATATACAGGCACAAGGTTGTTGAAAGACTCGTAGTCGGAGCCCGATGTGAATGAGGTTTTGGTTGTGTGCCCGAGGTATATAGTGCAGCTGTCCTTGGCAGTCATTGGGGTTTGGCTCTCGTAGAAAAATTCCACGGCGGTTATGTTTTTCGGGCCACCGAGCTCGGCATTGGTGTACAGCTGCTGGGTGTACGAATAGGCCTGAGTATTTACTATTGGCAGATAATAGACGTATGTGGTGGAGTTTTCGATATTGGCATTTCCGCCCGTCAGACAGTTCGTTGTGGTGAACTGGAAGGTGGCGTAATCCGATGTGTCGCCGCATTTGCACACGGCTTTTACTCGAAAGTCGTAACGGGTATTGGCTATGAGGTTGGAGAAGAAGTAGTATTGGTTCGAAGTGGTATCCACTACCCATGTGGATTGAGAGGTGGGTTTTATCTCCACAATGAAATAGTCGGTGATGTCGTTGCCTACCACTCCGGTCAACCACGAAGCGTATGCCGAATTGGAAGTAAGGTTGCTGATAGCCGGACGGGTGGGCTTGGGGCAGGCGGGTATGGTATCTATTATTATGTTGTCGAGATAAAACATTGAATATTCGTTTCGTATCGACACAAGTGCTATATATTTGCCTGTTCCGCTATACGAGTCGAACGGTATGGTGAAAGTCTCCCACATGCCGTATGACCCCCAAATGGTGTCTATTCCCACAAAAGAGGTGATGTCGGTGGGGTCGTTCATTACACCTATGGCCATTTTGCAGTCGTACGATGAGCTGGAGCGATAATAGTCAAACGTGATCATCAGGTTGCTCACGGGTTCGCCCATTGGCGGCGTGGCAAGCAGAGCATACTGGCTGCTGGTTGTAGAGAAGTACAAGGATTTTGTACCCTGCGAAGCGGTACCGGTATATACATAGGGCATTATGGATGTTGCGTTTACATTGCTGTTTTTACGTGTCCAGCAGGTTCCTATTGTTGAATTCAAAGCTTGGGTTGCCGTGTAGGGTTCGAAACTTTCGGTGTGCGGGAAATTCACTATGTATGCGCAGTCGGTGGAGTCGGACACGATGCTGTACATTGTGTCGTTGGTACAGATGGCTCCCACGCGGAAATAGTATCTGGTGGATGCCGTAAGGTTTGTGAATAGATAGTTCTGCTGTGTGGTGGTGGTTACGTAGGTCCACGGCCCGTTGGGTGATGAGCCTCGCTCTATTATCCAGCTGGTTTCGCGCAGTCCCGGTGCCCATGCAATGCGTATGGTATTGTCCGTAACATCTACCGACGATGCTGTTGGCGATGCGCATGTGGCTGACGTATCACAGTAAAAGAGCATTATATTGTTGCGATAAGCGTAGGCTGTTGGGGGTATGATTGGCGAAACTGGGTCTATGTCAATAAACGCGCCTATCACTGCCGACTTGTTGCCTGTGGTGGCGTGGGTTGCGAAGTTGGCAGTTCCGTTAGCCGAGGCGCCGCTGTTGTCGTCGATGGCTATAACCAGATTGCTGTGGCCGTCGTATTGGAACGTGGTGTCGAAGATGAAGGTGTTCCAACCCGTGTTGCAGTTCAGCGGACCGGTGTACACAACAGTAAAGAGGCTGTCGGGCACGAGGGTGGTGTTGGTGTTGGAAACGAAAGTCGAGTTGGGAGCGTTGGCCATATATATGGTACAGTTGGTTTTGGCGGTAAGCGCCACAGCACCTTTGTATTCGAAAGCTATTGCCGAGAAGGTGTTGGGTCCGCCAAGGTCGACGGAATCGTATATTTGCTGTGTGTAACCCCAGTCCACATCGGTTTCTATCGGCACGTTTATAGAGGCGGTTGTGCCGTTGCCTATGGTGTCCGGCTGTGTCATGCACGATGGGGTGAGTATGGTGTCGAACACTGCATAACTTGTGTCGTTGCCGGCACATACGGGGGTGATGCTTATATAATAAGTCTCGCCTGCAGTGAGGTTGGTCAGCACTTTGTAGGGCGAGTGTGTGGTGTCGGTTTGCCAGTTGATAGTGGAGGCTGGTGTGTACGACACTATGTAGTGGTCGGGCACGCCGTTGCGTCCTGGCTGCCATGTGCAGATGGCCGAGGTTGGCGAGTTGCTGGATGTTCTCACATTGGTGGCACGCGAGCAGGTGGCGTAGTAGTCTATCTCGATGTCGTCTATGTAGGGGTACGAGTAGCTGTTGCCGTAGGTGCAGGCAAAAATGCCGATATATCTTGCGTTTCCAGTGTAGCTCGACAATGGTATTGTGAAATGGTAATAACCGGTATTGGTGCCCATTTCGGCAGTGTCTATCGGTTCAAATGTGGTAAAGTCGTCGGGGTCGCTCATGGCACCTATCATCACATCGTGGGAGTAGCTTGTGTTATTTTTGTAAGCCGTGAACGACACTTGCAGCCGGTTAAGGGGCTCGGGCGATTTTGGCGATACAATGCCCGTATGGTAACTGCTGTAGGCGTACATGTACAGGCAGTTGGGAGTAGACGAGGAGTATGATGTGTTTGAAACATAGGGATAACCTGTGCTATAGTTGCTGTTTTTGGTCCAGCATAAGGTCAAAGGCGAGTTTGATCCAGTGGGCAGCTGGTCGAAATTTTCCACTGTGGGGAACGACATAAGGGAGCATTCGGTAGTTACCGACACTGTGGTGTATGATGTGTCGGTGGGGTAAATGGAGCCTACGCGGAAGTAATATTGTGTGCTCGACTGCAAGCCGTTGAAACGGTGCGAGCGGCTTGTCAGAGTGCCCACCGAAGTCCAGTTGATGCGGTTGGTGGAGTAGTCCACTTTCCATCGGGTTTCGTTGCCGAGAGGTGCCCATGCAAGTTCCACTGCGTTGGGGGTTACGTCTATCACACTTACCACTGGCTGCGGGTTGGCGGGCAGGGTGCTGTTGCACATTCCAAATATCACGTTGTTGCGCATGGTTGAGGTGCTGCTGCTCGCCGATACCAATGTTGGGTTCGACGGGTCGGGGTTGTACGAGTCGCTGTAGTAATAAATACATTGGTTGGATGTTGTGGATGTGTAGTTGAAAACATACGAGCTGCCGTTGTAGTTATTGCTATTGTCGTCGACAGCAAGCACAAGGTTGTCGGTGCCGTTGTAGTTGAACGGGGTAGCGAAATTGAATGTGTTCCAGCCTGAGCTGCAGTTCATGGGGCCTGTGTACACCATGGTGAGCGCGGTAAGCGGCACATAGTTCGATGTGCTTGAAAAATATGATTGGGAGGTGTGCCCAAGATAAATGGTGCAGTTGGTTTTCACCGACGATGCTGTGCTGTATGCGTACTGGAACGCCACCGACGTTATTGTCTGCTGGCGGCCTCCCAGCTCGGCGGCAGTGAATATCTGCTGCGTGTAGGTGTATCGGTAGAAATTGTTTAAAGGTATTTGATACGATGTGTTGGTACCGGTGCCAATAGTGACATCGCCGCTACCGAGGCAGTTGTTGGTTCGGAACGAGGCTGTTACCCACGAGCTTGAACTGCCGGTACAGTTGCTGCGCACACGCACTTGGTAGGTGGTGTTTATCGAAAGTCCCGACAGGTAATAATAAGCGTTTGAGGTGCCCAATACGGCTGTGTCCCATGTGCTTGCGGCGGTGGATTTGTACTCCACGTCGAAACTGTTGGCGTTGCCGGCCATCCATGTTACCAGTGCCGTGCTTCCGGCAACGTTGCTTGTAGTTAATTGGGTTGGTGCTGGGCATTGTGCCATGACATAAGCGGGCAACAGTGCAGCCAAGACCATGATTTTTACAATATATCGTCTCATAACTATATGTATTTTTCTTCGTTGTTTATCTTTATAACTTAATATTTCGACGCATTTCACCAAAAAAAAACGGGTAAAACACGCACTGCAAAGATACGTTTTATTTTCTGTTTTTACAATTTTTTTTATGTTAAGAATGCGAAACGCGTCTTTCCGGCATCCATCGGAACCGATAATATTGACACTTATGCCATGTGTTTTGTTTCACCGATGCCGTTGCTTTTGTGCCGGTGGCATATTAAGGTGATAAAATAAAGTAGGGTGATTTTTTTACAAGTCGAGTATTTTGAACTCTACCCTGCGGTTTTTGCGGCGGCCTTCCTCGTTGGCGTTGGTGGCAATGGGCTGGTTTTTACCGTAACCTTTGAATTTCAGGCGTTTTTCGTCTATTCCGTTTTCCACCAGATAGTCCACCACCTCTTTGGCCCTGTTTTCGGACAGCTGCTGGTTGTGCAGGTCGGAGCCCTGACTGTCAGTGTGTCCCGATATTTCTATTTTCATCTTGGGGTGCGATTCCAGTATAGCAATAAGGAACTGGAGTTCGTGGTACGACTGTTGCAGCAGGGTGCTTTTGTCGGTGTCGAAAAAAATGTTGTTCAGCACAAATGTGGCTCCCACTTTGTAGTGTGTGGTGTCTTTTTTTTGTGCAGGGATGTCGGCAAAATCGCTGTCGTCGTCGCAGGTCAGACAATACAGTCTAACATCATCCACATAATAATAAGATCCTGGCAGCAGGTATGTGAGCAGCACTGTGTCGTCGACATATCCCGAGTTTGCCGCCGAGAAAAAATTGCCTATGGTAAGGTACTCCTCGCCGCCCTGTGCCACAAAATCGCCTGTTATCTCCATCCACCCTTGTGTGTCCATGAGTGTTTTCCGCACATCGTTCACCACCTGTGGCTCGAAATAATTCATGGTTGTCTGCGATATGCGTGATGTTATTTGGCGGATGTCTTTTTTCATAAGTATTGCCCTTGTGGTGTCGCTTGGCGGCAGATTGGTGAGCAGTCCTCCTATTGTGGCCACGGCGCCGGTAGAGTATTCGGAGAGGCTTACAAAAAAAGAAAGGCGGTAGGTTTGTCCTACGCGCAGCGGTTGTTCGAGCTGGGTTTGCAAGTACTCGCGGTAGTTGTCCTTGGAGCAGTATATGCCGCAATATGCCTCGCCGGTGCGTGGCTGCTGGAATCCCAGCTTGTTGTTTGGCACAAGGCACTCGCGCCCGCCGCACACATGGTAGTAGTCGGCCGAGCCGTTGGTGGGCTGAAACCATGCGTTCACTATCTTGAGCACTCCCACGGGGTCTATCTTGTCGGGGCAGCGGCGGTGTTTTTCGAAACTCGGGTTGCTTATAAGGTTGCGCCCTTCCTGCTGCCCGTGCATACAGGGCATCGCCGCAATGGCAAATGCAATGGCCGTAAGTATTTTTGCGGGGAGTTTCACTTTTCGCCTATGGTTTTGATGATACTTTGCCAAAGCAGGCTGGCGGTTTGGTCCCAGCTGAACTTTTGGCGTTGTAGCCTGCCTTTTTCCACAAGGTCTGAGCGGAGGCTGTGGTCGGTAGCCAGCTTTTGCAGGGCTTCGGCAATGTCGGTTGCCGAATAGGGGTTCACCTGCAGGGCTGCATCGCCTGACACTTCGGGCATTGACGTTACGTTGGAAGTGAGCACCGGCGTTTCGGCGTAGAAAGCCTCCATTATAGGTATGCCGAATCCCTCGAAATACGAGACGTATGCCAGGGCCGTGGCTGCCGACATCATTTTGCCGAGCAGGGCGGCGTCGACTCGTCCGGCAAATACCACGTCGCTTTTGTGGTGCATGGCAAGGTATGCGTTTTCGATGTCGCCTTTCCACCATTTGCGGCTGCCAACCACCAGCAGTTTGGTTCCGGTGGTGTCGGTTTCTTTGAAAAGGTCGAAGGCGGCGAACAGGGTGTCGAGGTTTTTGCGTTTCAATATCGTGCCAACAAAAATAAAATAGGGGCATCCGCCGGTGTAGCGGTTGCGTATTTCGGCCTGCACTTGGCTGGGATATGGGCGGTACATGGAGTGGGCGCCGTTGTAAACCACATCGATGCGGTCCTTGAGCACACCGTATGTTTCGGCGATGTCGCGCTTGGAGAATTCCGACACTGTGGCCAACCGCGATGCATTACGTGCAAAGCGTGGGAAGAAGAACTTGAAATAGCGCTGGTGTGAAGGGGCCATAAAATCGTCGAAATGCTCGAAATTGAGGTCGTGGATGACGTTGAGCACCGGCACCGGGCTTCTGAGAGGTATCCACCCGTCGGGCGACACAAGCAGGTCGGCTTTGTGGCGGCGCAGGGCACGCGGCAGGCTGAATTCGAAATAGATATGCCACAACAGGGGATGACGCGTGGGAGGGAAAAGCACCACAGGACACACGTTGTCGGCAAAGATAAAGTCGCGCGAGGGCTTACGGTCGAAAAAGAACAAAAACTCGTGTTCGGGATGAGCCGCCACAATTCGGCGCAACGACTCGTACTCGAACCACCCTATGCCATCCAACCTTCCTTCCAAAAGCAGACGTGTGTTTACCGCAATACGCATACTGTGCTATACTTGTTTTTGGGAGATAAAAAAAGAATAACGCCAGATGTGGGGATTTATTACATCCGGCCCAAAACAACCTTTTCTATCACCACCGGGAAATGCTCGTATTCCAGCTTGTGGATTTTTTGAGCAAGGGTGTCGGGGGTGTCGGTGGGAGCAACTTGGCAGGTGGCTTGGAAAATGGTGGTGCCTTGGTCGTAGTGCTCGTCAACGAAATGAATGGTGATGCCGCTCTCTTTTTCGCCAGCGGCTATTACAGCCTCGTGCACGCGCTCACCGTACATACCTTTGCCACCATATTTGGGCAGCAGGGCAGGATGTATGTTGATGATACGCCGCGAAAAAGCCGTGAGCAGATTTTGAGGCACCAGCCACAAAAAACCTGCCAAAATGACATAATCGATCCCGCACTCTTTCAAATAGTCGAGAACCGAGTCGGTTTCGTAGAAATCGTTACATGAAAAATAAACGCATGGTACGCCAAGGTTTTTGGCGCGCTGTGATATGTAAGCATCCTTTTTGTTTGTAACAAAGGTGGCTACCTCCACTTCGGGTTTGTTGGCAAAATATTCGGTTATGCGCTGCGCGTTGGTGCCGTTGCCCGATCCAAAAATTGCAATTCGCACGATGTTGGTCATAATATTTTATTTATCTATCTAATTGGTTTTAAATAATATAGCCATTTTTGAAAGAACTGATTTCACCAAATATCATCCTAAAAACCAGCGTTTTAAGTGTAAAAACAGCAAAAATGACGTTTTTTTTCATCAAAAACGATGCAAAAATAACAATTTTCGAGCAAAAAAACAGAAAAAAATACAAATAAAACAATTGGCTGAGTTTCAAATATTTACAGGAGTTGTTGCTGTTATTTTACTGTATAACAAATATTTACAATTACCAATTTGAATTTCTAAAAAATTCTAAAAATAAAATATGCTATCAATTTGATTTTCACCATAATTACACTTTGATGAGCAAAAAAAAATCCGAAAAATGGTTGAAAATTGGAATTTTATTCGTTACTTTGCATCTTGTTTAATTCAAAAACTTTATAAACATGTCTGAAATTACAGAAAAAGTAAAAGCTATCATCGTTGATAAGCTTGGAGTTGACGAAAACGAAGTGACTCCGGAAGCAAGCTTCTCTAATGATTTAGGAGCTGACTCATTGGATACAGTAGAATTGATTATGGAGCTTGAGAAGGAATTTGGCATACAGATTCCTGACGAAGCCGCAGAAAAAATCTCAACTGTTGGCGACGCTATCGCCTTTATTGAAAACGCAACAAAGTAAGTACACTCCCACTTTCAGATTTGCATGAATCTTAAGCGAGTAGTTGTTACTGGATTAGGATCACTTACTCCGATTGGAAACACAGTTCCAGAATATTGGAATTCGCTGCTGACCGGAGTAAGTGGTGCTAATTTTATTACTCACTTTGATGCGGAACTGCTTAAGACGCGATTTGCCTGCGAGGTAAAAGGTTTCGACATTTTGCCCTACATGGACAAAAAAGAGAGTCACAAATACGACCTGTACACACAGTATGGCGTTGTGGCCTCGGAGGAAGCGTTGAAAGACTCGGACCTCGACCTGTCCGCCGAGGACAAAGACCGGATAGGTGTTATTTGGGCATCGGGCATAGGAGGCATCGGTTCGTTCGAGAAAGGTTGCCTCGACTACGGCCAAAGGGGTGGAGCACCTCGGTTCAGCCCATTTTTTTGCATACAAATGATTTCCGACATATGTGCGGGATGCATCTCCATACGTAACGGATTGCGTGGTCCCAACTACGGGACAGTGTCGGCATGCGCATCGTCGGCCAATGCCATAGTGGACGCTTTCAACCTTATACGTCTGAACAAGGCCACTGCCTTTGTTGCCGGTGGGTCGGAAGCGGCTGTTACATTGTGCGGCATTGGCGGTTTCAACGCCATGCAGGCGCTTTCCACACGCAACGACTCGCCACAAACAGCCTCGCGCCCGTTCGACAAAGATCGCGACGGTTTTGTTATGGGCGAGGGTGCCGGAGCTCTTGTTCTGGAAGAATACGAACATGCCGTGGCACGTGGCGCAAAAATATATGCCGAAATACTGGGTTGCGGACTTACGGCCGATGCCTATCACATAACGGCACCCCATCCCGAGGGACTTGGCGCCCGACAGGCCATGAAACAGGCCATAGATGAAGCCGGTCTGCGAATGACGGACATAGACCACATAAACACCCACGGCACATCCACACCGCTGGGCGACATATCGGAGCCCAAAGCCATCGAAACTCTCTTCGGCAGCCATGCTAAAAACATAAGCATAAACTCCACAAAATCCATGACGGGCCATCTGCTTGGTGCCGCTGGAGCAATAGAGGCCATAGCCACAGTGCTGGCCATACAAAACAACGTAGTGCCGCCAACAATAAACCACTTCACCGACGATCCGGCAATACCTTCGCTGGACTACACTTTCGGCACTGCCAAAAAACGCGAAGTGAACTACGCCCTTAGCAACACCTTCGGTTTCGGAGGTCACAACGTGAGCATAGCTTTCGGCAAAATCCAAAAATAAAAACAGAAAACGTGTCGCTTTTCAGGAAAAAAAACAGGGGCGAAACCGAACAATTCCAAAATTTCTTCAAAAACGTGCTTGGGTTCCGGCCCAAAAACAATGAGTTGTACGAGCTTGCCTTCAGGCACCGCTCCAACTCCAAAGAGCTATTGAACGGCTCCAAAATAAACAACGAGCGCCTTGAATATCTTGGCGATGCCGTGCTCAGCTCCGTGGTGGCCGACTACCTTTTCCACAAATACCCTCTGCAGGAGGAGGGTTTCCTTACCGAGATGCGTTCCAAGATAGTGAGCCGCAACAACTTGAACAAGGTGGCACGGAAAATAGGACTTTCGGAGCTGCTTAGTTTCAGAGGGCAGCAGTCGATGTTCAAATTCATCAACGGCGATGCTTTCGAAGCCCTGATTGGCGCCATTTACCTTGAACGGGGATACAAATTCACCAAAAAGGTGGTTACGAACCGTATTATAAGCGTGTATATGGACATAGACACCATGGCCAGCACCGACTGGAATTTCAAAAGCAAGCTTATAGACTGGGGCCAGCACAACCACCGCAAAGTGTCGTTTGAGGTAGTCAACATTATCGACTGCGGAGGACGCAAACAATACGAGAGCCGTGTGCTTATCAACGGCAAGGCCTACGAGTCGGCGGTGGATTTTTCGATAAAGGCTTCGGAACAGCTGGCCGCCGAAAAAACATACAAGCACCTGTTTGAAACGGAAAACACCTCATCGCCTGCCGAACACAGATGAGCCTTGGCCGGATAATTCCTGCTTTACTCCACCCTACCCTACAACACCAAAAAAGGCGGCATGCCGAAGCAAGCCGCCATTCACCATTGAAATACACTATTACAATTTACGTTTTATCTCAATCTGTTCGTATCCTTCGATGATGTCGCCAACTTTGATGTCGTTGAAGTTCTCGATATTCAGGCCGCAGTCCTGACCGGAAACCACCTCTTTCACCTCGTCTTTGAAACGTTTGAGCGAAGCAAGGTTGCCGGTGTAAACCACGATGCCGTCGCGGATAACGCGCACACTGGTGTTTTTGTTTATCTTACCGTCGAGACACATACATCCGGCGATGGTGCCCACTTTGGAGATGCGGAAAGTTTCGCGCACTTCGAGGTTGGCCACCACTTTTTCCTGAATTTCGGGCGATAGCATGCCTTCGATGGCATCTTTCAGCTCGTTGATGGCGGTATAGATGATGGAGTAGAGGCGTATGTCGATTTTTTCGGCTTCGGCCAGTTTGCGAGCCGATATGGATGGACGCACCTGGAACCCTATGATCACTGCCTCGGAGGCAATGGCCAGCTGTACGTCCGATTCGGTAATCTGTCCCACGCCTTTGAGTATGACGTTGACCTGCACCTCGTCGGTGGAGAGTTTGAGCAGCGAGTCGGAGAGTGCTTCCACCGAGCCGTCCACATCGCCTTTCACAATGAGGTTGAGTTCTTTGAAATCGCCCAGAGCTATGCGTCGGCCTATCTCGTCGAGGGTGATGTGCGTTTGTGTGCGGATGCCCAGCTCGCGTTGCAACTGATGGCGGCGTGTGGCTATTTCCTTGGCCTCTTTTTCGTTTTCCATCACGTTGAAAGTGTCGCCGGCCTGAGGTGCTCCGTCGAGACCGAGGAGCAGTACCGGGGTGGATGGGCCTGCCTCTTTCACAATCTGGCTACGCTCGTTGTACATGGCTTTCACTCGTCCGAAATGGCTGCCGGCCACCACCGGATCGCCTTGACGGATGGTGCCGTCCTGCACCAGTATTTTTGCCACATATCCGCGGCCTTTGTCGAGCGACGACTCGATGATGGTGCCTTTGGCGCGTTTGTTGGGGTTGGCCTTGAGGTCGAGCATTTCGGCTTCGAGCAGCACTTTTTCGAGCAGCAGGTCGATGTTTATGCCTTTTTTGGCCGCAATGTCCTGACTTTGGTATTTGCCGCCCCATTCTTCGACGAGGAGGTTCATGTTGGCCAGTTCGGTTTTTATGCGGTCGGGGTCGGCGCCGGGTTTGTCTATTTTGTTTATGGCAAACACTATTGGCACGTTGGCGGCCTGAGCGTGGTTTATGGCCTCGATGGTTTGTGGCATCACCTTGTCGTCGGCAGCTATCACAATAATGGCTATGTCGGTGATGCTGGCTCCGCGGGCGCGCATGGCGGTAAAGGCTTCGTGTCCGGGGGTGTCGAGGAAGGTTATCTTGCGGCCGTCGGGCATTTCCACCTCGTAGGCGCCTATGTGCTGGGTTATGCCACCGGCTTCGCCGGCGATAACGTTGGTTTTGCGTATGTAGTCGAGCAGCGATGTTTTGCCGTGGTCCACGTGTCCCATCACGGTAACAATGGGTGTGCGTGGCTGCAGGTCGTCGGCGCTGTCGGTTTCTTCGGTTTCGTGGATGGCCTCCACTACGTCTGCGCTGACGAAATTCACTTGGAACCCAAACTCGTCGGCAATAAGCTGTATGGTTTCGGCGCCCAGCCTTTGGTTGATGGAGATGGGTATGCCCACCATGAAACAGGTAGAGATGATTTCGTTTACGGGTTTGTTCATCATGGTGGCCAGGTCGTTGGCGGTAACGAACTCGGTAACTTTGAGGACGTTTCTGCTTTCGTTTTCCAACAGCTGCCGGTCTTCTATCTGTTCTTGTATTTTTTTACGCTTTTCGCGGCGGTGCTTCGAGGTTTTCGACTTGCCCATGGGTGCCAGACGGGCGAGGTTGTCGTGTATCTGCTTTTCGATTTCTTTTTCGTCGATAACCACGGGTTGTTTGGCTGCTTTTTTCTTGTCGCGTTTTTTGCCGCTACCCTGGGCGGGCTGGTTTCCGTTTCGCTGTTCTTTCTTTTTGGGAGGGTTGCCGCCTTGGTTGGATGGGTTGTTGATGTCCACAGGGCCCTCGCCTATGCGTTTGCGTTTTTTCTTATGCTCTTTGTCCTCACGTTTGGATGGTTTTGAGCGTTCGGGCAGGGGCAGGTCTATCTTGCCAAGGATTTTTGGGCCTTCGAGTTTTGGAGCCACGGCTTTTATGGTTTCCACTTCGGGCTTGGGCTCTGGTGCCGGGGGTTCGGGCTTTTGGTCTGCAGTGTCGGCAGCTGGTGTTTCGGCCGGGGGTTCGGGCTGAGGCATGTCTGCTGCTTTTTTGCGTTTCTGCCGTTCTTTCTCTTTCTGTTCTTTCGATTTTTTTGCTGGTCTGCTTTTGGCGTTGAGGGAGTTGAGGTCGATGTGTCCGGTGATTTTCAGTGTGTTGTCGCTGGATGGTTCGTTTTTTTGGGGTTCTGTGGGCGGTTCTGTTTCTTGTTTTGGTTCGGGTTGTTGTGCAGGTTCTGGTGAAACAGGAGGCTCGGGCTTGGGAGCGGGTTGCGGCTTGGGCTCTGGGGCGGGTTTAGGTTCCGGTTCCGGCTTTGGCTCCGGTTTGGGTGCGGGTGCAGGTTCGGTTGTTGCAGGCTTTGCAGGTTCGACAGGGGTTGTTTCGGTTTTTGTCTCGGCTTTTTTGTTGTAGTTTTTTATTATTATTTCCGAGTCGTTGTCCTTGACTGGTTCGGCAGTGTCGGGTTTCTGCTTTTGTGATGCGTCCAAGACGGTGCTTTTCACCGGTGTGGTGATCTGTATTTTTTCAGCGTTTTCCTTTACCGCCCTTTCCGACTGGAAATTTTTAGCAAGCAGGTCGTACAACTCTCCCGATATTTTGGTGTTAGGGTTGTCGTCAATCTGATGTCCTTTCTTTTTGAGGAATTCAACGGCGGTGCTTACTCCGATGTTGAATTCTTTGGCGGCTTTGCTTAATCTTATGCTTTTTACTTCTTCTGACATTGTTCCTCCTTGCTTTAGTTCTTACTGTATTTCTTGTTTTAGTTCCAACACTTTTTATAATATTCAGTCATTTTTATTTTTCGAATTCGGCTTTGAGCACCTGCAGCACGTTGTTGATGGTTTCCTCTTCGAGGTCGGTGCGTTGGAGCAGTTCTTCGGCCGGGATGGCGAGCACGCTTTTTGCTGTGTCGCAGCCTATGCGGTTGAGTTCGTCGATAATCCATTGGTCTATTTCGTCGGAGAATTCCTGCAGGTCCACATCTTCTTCGTACCCTTCGTCGTCGGCGCGGTACACGTTTATTTCGTATCCGGTGAGTTTGCTGGCCAGTTTTATGTTGTGTCCGCCTTTACCGATGGCGAGCGACACGTCTTCGGAGCGCATGAACACTTCGGCTTTTTTCTCGTCTTCGAGTATTTTAATGGAAGTTATTTTGGCGGGGTTGAGAGCTCGTTGGACATAGAGTTCGGGGTTGGAGGTGTAGTTGATAACGTCGATGTTTTCGTTGCGGAGTTCGCGCACTATGCCGTGTATGCGTCCGCCTTTCATGCCCACGCATGAGCCTACGGGGTCGATGCGGTCGTCGTAGGATTCTACGGCCACTTTGGCTTTTTCGCCGGGTTCGCGCACCACTTTGCGTATGGTTATCAGTCCGTCGTATATTTCGGGCACTTCGGCTTCCATAAGGCGTTCGAGGAAAATGGGTGAAGTGCGCGATATGGTGATTACGAGGTTGTTGTTTTTGGGTTCCACTTTGAGCACCACGGCGCGTATGGTGTCGCCTTTGCGGTAGTGGTCGGCGGGAATTTGTTCTGATTTGGGGAGCACCAGCTCTATCTTTTCTTCGTCTTGAACGAGTATTTCGCGGTTCCACACTTGGTAAACTTCGCCGACGATGATTTGGCCTACTTTTTCTTTGTATTTTTGGTATATGGCGTTGCGTTCGTAATCCTGCACTTTGGCCACGAGGTTTTGGCGGATGGCAAGTATGTCGCGTCGGCCGAAGTCTTTCATGCTTATGAGTTCGGTGAGTTCTTCGCCCACTTCAAAGTCGGATTCTATCTTGATGGCTTCGGAGTATGCTATTTGTGTTTTGTCGTCTTCCACTTTGTCGTCTTCTACAATTTCACGGTTGCGGAAAATCTCAAGGTCGCCCTTGTCCACGTTCACAATGATGTCGAAGTTTTCGTCGGTGCCGTAGCGTTTTATCAGGGCACTGCGGAAAACGTCTTCCAATATGCGCATCAGGGTTTCCCTGTCGATGTTCTTGAATTCTTTGAATTCTGAAAAGGAATCTATCAGATTTAATGTTTCCATGATAATGTTGTATTAGAATTTTACTACTATTTTTGCTGTTTGTATGTCGCCGAGGGCGATAGTTTTTGCGTTGTCGGCTTCGGGGTCTTGTTTTTTCTTGCGTGGCAGGTTGTCGGGCAGTATGGTTATATCGTTGTCGGAGACTTCCAAGAGTTTGCCGGTGGTTTTTTCGCCGTCGGTGGTTGTTACGTCGATGAAACGTCCGATGTTTTTCACGTACTGGCGGTGGAGTTTCAGCGGTGAGTCGAGTCCGGCGGAGGCCACGTTCAGCTCAAAGTCCTCTTCGTCGCGGTTGAGGCTATTCTCAATATATCGGCTAAGTTCCACACAGTCGTCGATGGTTATGCCGTTGTCGCCGTCTATGGCCACGTTTATGCGGTTGCTGTTTGATATGTGCAGGTCCACAAGGAATTTGTCGGTGCCTTCCAGTTTGTCTTTTATCAGTCCTAAAATTGCAACTTTGTCCATTTTTGTATTTGTATTTTTATCAAAAAGAGGGGACTCCGTGTCCCCTCCTTTGTATATCTCATTTTTGTCTTCGAAAAATCTTTATTGTACCGCAATTTATCTGTGCAAAGATACGATTTTTTTTTTTGTTTTTGTCGATTTGCCGGCACTTTTTTACTACACTTTGCGCAATTGGCATATTTTCAACATGTTACAAAAGTTGTTTTGCAGTACTTTTTGATTGCGGTGAGGCAAAAAGTTTTGTTTTTGTGGCAGTTATGAGCTTTTTTATGCTTTGGCAATTGCAAATTGTGGCTACTGTAAGCGATGTGCGCTATTCGTCGTCTTTGCACAGTTTAAGGTCTTTCACATTAAGTTGGAGCTCGGTTTTTCCGTTCCAGAAATTTTCCTCTATGTGGTAGCAGATGTTGAACTGTTGTCCTACTTTTTTTATTGCATCGCAAAAGGTGCCCAATCCGAAACCTATTGCCGAATAGGTTTTTGTGGATCTGTTTTGTGTTTCCACCACATTGAATTTGAGGTGTTTAACTGGTGTGTTGCCCACTTGGCGAGGTTCGAATTTGTCGTTTTGCACCATGTGGTTGCTTTGGAAGATGGGCAGCATGTTTTGCGGTCCGAAGGGTGCGAATTTTTTCAGCTGTTCCAGAAAGTTGGTGTTTTCGATGTCCTTGGCAAAGCTTACTTCGGCATCTATTTCGATGTCGGGGGTGGATTGTTCGTCGGTGATGTTGTTTGCTACCACTTCTTCGAAACGTTGCACGAATTTTTCGAAATTTTCGGGTCGCACCGCCAGTCCCGCGGCGTATTTGTGCCCGCCGAAATGTTCCAGTAGGTCGCTGCATTGGTCGATGGCGGAGTGTATGTCGAATTCTTTCACCGAGCGTGCCGAGCCGGTGTAAAGGTCTTCGGATTTGGTGAAAATAATTGTTGGTTTGTAGAATTCTTCTATCAGCCTTGAGGCTACAATTCCGATAACGCCTTTGTGCCAGCTTTCGTCGAACAGTACTATTGATTTTTTGTTTTGGAGTTTGTGGTCGTTCAGTATTTTTTGTTTGGCTTCTTCGGTAACCGCATGGTCGAGTTTTTTGCGTTCGGAGTTGTATTTGTTTATTTTCTCGGCCCACTGGTTGGCGTTTTTCATGTTGTCGCAAAGCAGCAGTTTCACGGAGTCTTTGGCATCCTCTATTCGTCCGGCGGCGTTGATGCGCGGTCCTACAAGGAACACGAGGTCGGTGATGGAGAGTTCTTTGTTGAAATAGAGCTTGTTGTCGGTGTTGTTTTTGTGCACTATGCCGCTGTAGTAGAGTATGGCTTCGATGCCGGGGCGTGGGCGGAAGTTTATCATTTTGAGGCCGAAGCTTGCCAGCACGCGGTTTTCGCCCATAATGGGCACTATGTCGGAGGCTATGCTCAGTGCTGCAAGGTCGAGGTATTTTGCCAGTTCGGTTTTCAGCAGCTGGTATTGTTTGCTTGAGGTGTCGGGATTGTCGCAGAGCTTGATGCCGTATTTTATTTCGAGCATGGCCTGCACTATTTTGAAGGCTATTCCGCAGCCCGAGAGTTCTTTGTATGGGTAGTTGCAGTCGGGGCGCTTGGGGTCGAGTATGGCAAAGGCTTTGGGCAGTTCGTCGCCGGGCAGGTGGTGGTCGCCCACAATAACGTCGATGCCCAGCTGGTTGGCGTAGCGAACGGGTTCGTTGGCGCGTATGCCACAGTCGAGGGCTATGATAAGTTTAACGCCATTTTGTGCGGCGTAGTCGATGCCTTTCATAGATATGCCGTAGCCTTCTTTGTAGCGGTCGGGCACATAGAAATCGATGTTGTCGTATTTTTTTTTCAGGAACGAGTACAGCAGTGCCACGGCGGTGGTGCCGTCGGTGTCGTAGTCGCCGTAAACGAGCATGCGTTCGTTGTTGGCAATGGCCTGTTCTATGCGGGGTATCACCTTGTCCATGTCCTTCATCAGGAATGGGTTGTGCAGGTGCGAGAGTTTTGGATTGAAGAAATTGTCGCGTTGTTCGGCTGTTGTTATGCCACGCTCGGCGAGAAGTATGGCCGTAAGCCTGCTTTCGCCAAGATACTGAAGCCGTTTTACTGCTTCATTGTCATATTCTTTCAGTATCCAACGTTTTTCTTTCATCTGTTTTCGAACTTGCAAAGATACGAAAAATTTTTGGTTTTTTTTTATA
The DNA here is from genome assembly GCA_937915785.1 of uncultured Bacteroidales bacterium. Classification (GTDB taxonomy): domain Bacteria; phylum Bacteroidota; class Bacteroidia; order Bacteroidales; family P3; genus UBA1219. Next base: position 4,230 of record CALGGY010000158.1, on the reverse strand, counting down.
TTTTCGCACCTTTGCCTGTGTACCCCTCCTAATTTTGTCGATAACAGATTATTATGTGTTCATTATTTTTTTTGCGTGTTATCAACAAGTGTGTGCCGAAGTTTTTTTTGCTTTTGGCGGGTGTTTGTTTTTTACAAAGAACTCTCTATCAGCATGGAGTATAGCTGCGAGGTGCTGATGCCCATGGCGCGGGCCTGTTTGGGCACTATGCTTTCGGCCGATTGTCCGGGTATGGTGTTCACCTCGAGGAAGTAAAGTTTTTGTTTTTTTTCGTTGTAGATAAAGTCGAAGCGTACTATTCCTCGGCAGTTGAGCATTTTATACAGCTGTTTGGCGGCAGTGCGCATCTGTTGGGAGATTTTTTCGTCGACTTGTGCGGGTGTAACTTCGTTGGAGAATCCGTTGTATTTGGCGTCGTAGTCGAAAAATTCGCGGCCTATGGGGATTATCTCGGTAACGGGGAAGGCAATGGTTTCGGTTTTTGTTTGTATGACGCCGCAACCGAACTCGCGACCTTCGATAAATTCCTCGACGAGCACTTGGTCGTCTTCGCGCAGGGCGCGCTGTATGGCTGCCGGCAGCTCGTCGGGGTGTTTCACCTTGGTCATGCCCACGCTGGAGCCTCCGGCGGCGGGTTTCACAAAAACGGGGAGCTCCAGCTCGGCGATAATGGCGTCGATGTCGACCTGATCTCTATATATAAGCTTGGATTTGGCAAGCTCCACCACTCCGAAACTGCGCACCAGCGGGTTGCAATAGCCTTTGTTGAAAGTGAGCACCGAGGTGTAGAAATCGCAGGTGGTGTATTTCATCCCAATCATGTCGAAATATCCCTGCAGACGACCGTTTTCGCCGGGGTTGCCGTGAACTATCACAAAAGCGAGGTCGAAGACTATTTTTTTTCCGCCGACGCACACCGAAAAATCGTTTTTGTCGACGGGCAGATGCTCGCCGCTGTCGGCCACAAAATACCACTCGTTGGGTTCTATCACTATGCGGTAGGGGTCGTATTTTTCGCGGTCGAGTGCTTTATAAACCTCGTTGCCGCTGTTTATCGATATGTCGTGTTCGCCCGAAAATCCGCCCATCACGACGGCTATCTTTTTTTTCATCACTGTTATATTATTGTGTTTGTGTTTGTTGTTTTTCGAATGAATGCTGTTTTAACGCAAGTTTTCGACAATGCAAAGATACGGCATTATTTCATAGCGTGCATATTTTTTGCAATAAAAATTTATTGTATGGATGTTAAAAACCTGCCAAAGGTCTGTGCATAGCGGAATAGTGTGTCGGATTCGTTTTTGCAACTGTTCAATGATGGTTTTACCACTGTCCGTCGAAGTTGGTCCAGATGTAGTCGCCGGCTTCCCAAGCCTTGTTCACAGCTGTGTTGCCGCAGCTGCAGCTGAAATCGGTGAGTATCTTTATTGCCTCGTCGCGTTTGCCTTCGCTGAGCAGCTGCAGGGCACGTTTTTCTATTTCGTTATGTTCGTCGATAAAGGCGGCCTGCAGTGGTATCCAGAAGGCGTCCACCACATGGCGCATGTCGCCCCAGCGTTTGGCGGCGAGGGTTCCGAGGCGGTTGAATGCCCACCATGCGGCTTTGCGGCTGAAACCGGTTTCGCGACCGCAGGTCTTGTAGGTCTGCGGCAGGTTGGTTACGTTGGCGTAGAACGGCACGTATATTGATGAGGCCACGTTGTCGAGGTCGAACCAGCAGAGGGCTCCCACCTCGTCGGGCAGCCAGCTGCGGCACTGCAGTATGGTGGCATACACGGTGAAATGCACGGCAATGCTACGTTCGCCGCGGGCGTGCCATCCGCCGTTTATCTTGTGCAGCGCCAGCTCGTCGGCTTTCATAAAGGGGTTGGCAAGTGGCGACATCACCGTTTTGCCCTCTTTGTCGGTAACGGTGAGGGTTTTGCGCATGTCGTATTCGGTGCCTTCGTAGTAGTCTTTGAAAACGCGCATCATATCCTCAACGCTCACCAGCGAGTCGGGTTTTACGGAGAAGGGGTAGTTTTCGGCGTTGGGGTCCAGTTTGAGGCTTGGAGCCAGCAGGTCGAACACGCGCCATTCGCGCCGGCGGCAGGCTAGCATGGTGCGGGTTTCGGGAGCATAGGCGTAGGCAAACCGGAAAGGCTCTTTCGTTTTGTCCCACCAGCCGTTTTCCTCGGCCAGGGAGTAAACGTTGTCGGAGGCCATAAAATAGTCCTTGTCCTTGAGGTTTATCTCGAGTATCCGCGAGGCGTTGGCGTTTACCGATATATGGTCGTCGGGCACACGCTGAGCGGCCCACACGGCGCCGCATTTGCCTTTGCCCGGACCGAGTATTTCGAGGTGCCACACCTCTTTTTTGTCGGCAATGGTGAGGCATTCGCCGGCGTCGTTCCAGCCATATTGTTTGAGCAAGTCGCCGGCAGTGCGTATGGCTTGGCGTGCTGTGGAGCAGCGTTGCAGCAGCAGCATGCACAGGCGCTGGCAGTCTATCAGACCGCTGTCGGACTTAAGCTCGGGGCGTCCGCCGAAAGTGGATTCGCCAATGGCCAGTTGCTTTTCGTTCATGCAGGGGTATGCGGTGTTGAAAAACTGGTAGGTGTGCGGCACCTGCGGTATCTGGCCTATTTCGACATTTTCGTAACGTGGCATTTTGCCCTCTTCTTTCTTGGCCCAGCGGCGGAGGTGCAGTTTCTGCATGGCGCCTTTGGTGTAGTTGCGGGCGGGCTCCACCCAGATGTTGGTACGCGAGCGGTGGCTGTCGTCGGTGTGCGAGGTCATCACCGAACCGTCGGTGGAGGCTTTGCAGCCAACGGTGATGGAGGTGCATTCCATTCCGGCAATTTCTTCGTCGGGAGAGATTTGGGCAGATGCGACGGTGGATAGCGCAAGTGCCAGCATAATAGCGAGTTTCTTCATATCTGACTGTTTTTTGAAAATGCAAAAATACGGAAAAAAGTCGGGATAAGCAAACCAACTTTCTGATAATAACGCGGCATGATGTTTTTTTTCTCGAATTTCAACATCATCGATGAAAAAACGGGAGTAACTTTCAGGTTTTTGAAAAAAAAGGAGCGACAGCCGTAAACTACATCTTCACCTCAAACCCGACGAGCTGCCACTCAACGCAATTGTCGCTGTCGGTAGAATCGAATGAGAAAACACGGAATGGCTTGTCGTCTTCGTTGTAGGGCTCGTACACGTAGCTGTCGTCGATGGAGAAAGTGTGGCTTTCTGTAGGGCCCTGCAAAACAACCTTTTTCACTTTTTTCATGGTGTTGTCGTTGTTGAACAGCATGTCGAAAGCAGTTCCTATATCGAACGACAGCACCTCTGCATCGAGTTGGTGGCGGCAGTAATCGCCGGTACAGGGGATGGTTAGTGTGCCGGCTTTAAAAGATGGCCACCGCAATTCCACTTTGTGGGCGGGAGACAGGTTGTTTTCGTCGAGGGGATAGTCGAAAAAGTGAAGTTTGCCTTTTACGCCGGTTATTGGTTCGTTGAAGAGGTAGGCGTTTTTCAGTATCCAGTGCAATACTCCGGGCGAGGCCCATACCGAGGGGCTGTTGTCGACAATGGTGTCCAGTTCCACATAGCCTATTATGGCCGAAGTGAGCAGGGCCTGCAGATCGGGTATGTTGCCGAATGCCAGATGGTTGGTAAGTTCGGCGGTCCATTCTATAGGCAGGTTGTACTCGAAACCTCTGGGCACACGCTTGGAGCTGGCGTGGATAAGGAATTTGCCACGGTGCGGGGTGTCTCATGTGCGGTTTTCCACATCTTTGATGCCGAGGGTCACAAGCGACGCCCATGGCTGTTGAAACGACAATGTTTTCATAAATGGTTGTTTTGGGGGTTATTGTTTTGCAAAGATACAAAAAAATAGCTTTTTGCCTTTTCTCCTTTGAAGTTTTAGTGGCTTACGCACTCCTTTTTTTTCAAAAAGTGTTGCATTTATTTGTTGAATTTAGGTTTGTTGAATTCAGGGTGCATATACAGGAGAACCAACAGATGGCGAGAAAATGTTCTGGAGTTTTTGGAATCCTGGGTATGCGGCTGTTCCCTTTGGAGGCAAAATGGTAGATTTAGGAGTGAATGCCGCAAAAAGTGCCGCAAAAAGTGCCTCTAATACCGTCAAAACTACTATTGCAGCACGCAACGCTTTCAACACTTCTGATTATGCCCTCGCCAACGACCTGCATTTCACCCCCACAGGCAAGCTAAAGCAGGGCA
>CALGGY010000157.1 GCA_937915785.1 uncultured Bacteroidales bacterium | reverse complement strand
TTTTGATGTGTTATTCAAATTTTCTTGCATTTATAACGCTGAAAAATCGCATTTACTGTATTGAATGACAAACATTTGACATGTATTTAAGGATGGACTAACTACTTCAGTCCTTTAACCACAGGCTTTTTCGCCACAAAATCCTTAAGGTAGAAAGGTTCGAAATAAGCCACGTCTTCAAACTCGCGCGCTTGGTATTTCCTGATGGCTTCGGGCAGGAGTCCCTGCGCCGAAAAATCAAACGGCAGTCCATAAACGGCGTTGGGGTATGCACCCAAAATGGGTATTGTCTTTTCCGCTCCGTCGCCCACAAAAGCCACGTCTCCCTTGGCCAGATATCCGCCGAAACTCTCCACTGTTATCACCTGTGCCGTGGTGGGTTCCAGACGAATGCCCTCGCTGTCGAACATAGCCGTGTAAACCTCCATCCTGCGCGCGTCTATCATCGGACACACAAACCCTTCGAAACCGGGATTTTGCATCAGAAAAAGGGTGGCCATGCCCTGCAGTGTCTCCACGGCAACGAGTGGTTTGCCAAGAGCGTAGCACAAGCCTTTGGCGGTGGACACACCAATGCGCAATCCGGTGTAAGAGCCAGGCCCACTGCTAACGCACACGGCGTCGATGTTTTCGTATCCCCTACCCCACTCTTCCATCACCTCATCGACAAACACGGCCAGCCGCGACGAATGGGCGCTGGGCTCGGCACTGATGCGGCTAGACACTATTTTCCCATCCTCGGCAAGCATCACCGAGCATACGGGTGTGGCGGTTTCCAAAAGCAGAACGTTAGCCATTTCAAAATGTGTAAACCACACCGGCCTCAACACGAGGGTTGTAGTCGTTAACCAAAGTTTCGTCGTTTTTTATCAGAGGGATAAAATCGTAGAAAATACCCGCATGGGCGTACGTGTTGGAACTCAACTTCTGCCGGTAGCCTATACCGGCCCACAGTTGCAAGTTGTCGGTGGAATACTCCTTAAAGTCGATGGATTTGTAGTTTATCACTCGCGGATTCCACACGCCACGTCCTTCCACAAAAATAAGGTCGAACAGCACCAAACGGGCACCGGCCGAAAAGCCGTAGCCCCATTCGCTCATGTCGTTGTCCCTGTTCCACATATATTGCCCTATAACGCCGACATTTACGGTAAAAAAATTGGTAACGCGATAACCAATAACTGGCGAGAACTCCACGGCTCCCATCTTGTTTTGCACATTTATGCCAAACTGTCCGCCTATTTCAAAGCGGTCTGTCTTGGATTCGAGACTCTGGGCTTTTGCAGAATTGGTGTACAACATCACCACTGCAACAAGCAGTATTGCAAAAAAACATTTTTTTTTCATATTTTCAAAATTTATTTTATAAAAAAAGAGGATGCTACCGATGCTGGAGCATCCCCTTTTTATCAATAACCTTTATTATTTACCATTTTTTATAGCTGCTTGTGCTGCTGCCAAACGTGCCACTGGCACGCGGAAAGGTGAGCACGACACGTAGTTGAGGCCTGTTTTGTAGAAGAACTCAACCGAAGTGGGGTCGCCACCATGTTCGCCGCACACGCCGCATTTGAGGTTGGCGCACTGGCTGCGACCGCGTTCCACGCCTATCTTAACCAGCTCGCCCACGCACTCTTGGTCGAAAGTGTTGAACGGGTCGGCCATGATGATTTTGTCCTCCATGTACTTGGCAACGATGGAGTTGACGTCGTCGCGCGAGAAACCGAAGGTCATCTGGGTGAGGTCGTTGGTACCGAACGAGAAGAACTCGGCAACTTCGGCTATCTTGTTGGCCACCAGTGCGGCACGCGGTATTTCAATCATTGTACCGAACTTATATTCGAAATTGATGCCGTATTTCTCCTGAATTTGTTTGTGAACGCGGTCGGCGATATTTTTCTGGTGTTTCAGCTCCAGCGAGTTGATTGTAAGGGGCACCATTATCTCCAAAATGGGGTGTTTGCCTTCCTTGAGCAACTCGGCGGTGGCGGAGAACAGGGCGCTGAACTGTGTTTCGGTGATTTCGGGGTAAACAATACCCAGACGCACACCGCGCAAACCCATCATGGGGTTCACTTCGTGCATCTCTTCCACTCGTTTTTTCAGTGTCTCGAAATCGATATGGCGTTCCTCGGCCACTTTGCGTTGTTTTTCCTCGTCTTGCGGAACAAATTCATGCAGCGGGGGGTCCATCAGACGGAAAGTGAGAGGTTTGCCGTCCATCACTTCCATTGTGCCTTTGGCGGCATTTTTGATGTAAGGCTCAAGCTCTTTCAGGGCTGCGATACGGTCTTCGCGGTTGTCGGCCAAAATCATGTTGCGCAGTTTTTCCAGCGGTTCCTCGCTGTTTTCGCCATAGAACATGTGCTCTATGCGGAACAGACCGATACCTTCGGCACCGAATTCGATAGCTTTGCGCGCATCTTCGGGGGTGTCTGCGTTGGTGCGCACACCCATGGTGCGGTATTTGTCGACGATATTCATAAATTTCACAAACAGAGGATTCTCCGTTGCGTTGATCATCTTTATTTTCTGGTCGTAGATCCAGCCTTTGGTACCGTTGAGGCTCAGCAGGTCGCCTTCTTTGAAAGTCTTGCCGCCGAGGTGAACTTCGCCTTTTTCGAAATCTATCTTCAGATCGCCACAGCCTACTATGCAGCATTTGCCCCATCCACGGGCCACAAGGGCGGCGTGCGAGGTCATACCTCCGCGGGCAGTAAGGATACCGGTAGCGGCACGCATACCTTCCACATCTTCGGGGTTGGTTTCTTCGCGCACAAGGATGTTGGGGATTTTAGCGGCTGCGTATTCGCAAGCCTTTTCGTTGGTGAGGGCTATAACGCCAACGGCGCCGCCAGGACCTGCGGGCAGACCTTTGGCAATAACGGTGCATTTTTTCTCGGCTTCGGCATCCAAGATGGGGTGCAGAAGTTCGTCAAGCTGGGTAGGCGAAACGCGCATAACAACGGTCTTTTCGTCGATAAGGCCTTCGTTGAGCATGTCGTTGGCCATGGTGAGGGCGGCCAAACCAGTGCGTTTTCCCACGCGGCACTGCAGCATGTACAGTTTGCCGTCCTGTATGGTGAACTCGATGTCGAGCATGTCGTGGTAGTTCTTTTCAAGAATGTCGCGGATGTCGCAGAGTTCTTTGTATGTGGCGGGCATAAGCTCCTGCATGGAGTGCATGTGCTTGTTCTGCTCGTTTTTGGTGTCGTCGTTGAGGGGGTTGGGGGTACGGATACCGGCCACCACATCCTCGCCCTGGGCGTTGATAAGCCATTCGCCGTAGAATTTGTTGTCGCCGTTGGCGGGGTTACGCGTGAAGGCAACACCTGTGGCCGAATTTTCGCCCATGTTGCCGAACACCATAGCCTGCACGTTTACAGCGGTACCCCAGTCATCGGGGATGCTTTCGATGCGGCGGTACGAGATGGCCTTTTTGCCGTTCCACGATTTGAACACGGCTTTGATACCACCGATAAGCTGTTCTTTGGCATCGTCGGGGAAGGCAACGCCGAGAACCTCTTTTATTTTGGCTTTGAACTGTTCAGCAAGCTCTTTCAGCTCTTCGGCAGTAACTTCGGTGTCAACCTTGTAGCCGCGTTTCTCTTTGAAAGCGTCGAACATGTCGTCGAGCTGCTTGCGTATGCCCTTGCCGTCTTCGGGTTCTATGCCTTCGGATTTTTCCATCACCACGTCAGCGTACATCATTATCAGTCGGCGGTACGAGTCGTAAACAAAACGGGGGTTGTTGGTTTTCTTTATCAGACCGGGAATAGTTTTTGTGCTGAGGCCGATGTTGAGCACGGTGTCCATCATGCCGGGCATGGATGTGCGGGCACCGGAGCGGCACGACACGAGAAGAGGATTATCGGGGTCGTCGTATTTCATACCCATCAGGGTCTCAATGTTTTGCATTCCTTTCCATACTTCGTCCATAAGGGAAGCGGGCAGCTGGCAGTTGTTGGCGTAGTAGTCGGTGCAACAATCTGTAGTAATGGTCAAACCTGCGGGCACAGGAAGTCCTAACAAACACATTTCCGCCAAGTTGGCACCTTTTCCTCCCAGCAAGTTCTTCATTGCTGCTGTTCCTTCGGCTGTCTTTCCGCCGAAAGTGTAAACATACTTTGTCATTTTTTTCTCTCTTTTTTAATTTTACGTCTATTATCTTTATTATTTTAATCTTCTCTCAAAAAAAACTAAGCGGCTATAATTTAGCCGCTTAGGTTTATAGTTATAGTGTTACCTTACAAGGAGCACCGAGCCTTTAAGGCTAACCTCTGTCGAAGGTTGTCGTTGTCCTCTGTATCTTACGAGATAGGTATAAACGCCCGGGTCGCAGTACTGTCCGTTGTGGGTACCGTCCCATTTGTCGTTGATGTCGTCGCTTTCGTACAATTTTTGCCCGGCTCGGTTGTATAAGGTGATATGGAATTCGAGTATTCCAACACCCTTGGCCATGAAATATTTGTTGGTGGGCAGGTCAGGCGAGAAGGCGTTGGGCAGCCACAGCTCATGACGGTTGCCGATACCACCGGTGGAGTCGCCAGAAGCGTTGCCGCCGTGGTAGTTGACTTTGATTATTTGTGTAGTGCTGTCGTAGCATAGATATTGGTTGCGAACCACCAGTTTCACCCAAGTGCTGTCGTAGTTTGGCGGATAATTGTAGTAGGTGTAGCTGTGAGTGTCGATATTATCCTTGCGTTCGCAAGTCCACCAGCGTTCCACCACATTACCGAGGCTTACGTCGGTAAATTTCATCTGAGTGTTGTACGAGAGCACATATTCGGGAGTGCGGAGTATTCTTGCTTCGAGTTTTGGCGATGGTGTTACAAAGATACTTGCGTGTGCTTCGCACTGCGGGTCGAAATCAGCGCGTCCGGCCGAGAGGGTGTAGGTAGTGCCCACACGTGGTGCGACATGAATGAGGGTGTCGCGTTCTTGTCCCACCAGCGACAGGTCGTATGGTCGTGCTGTCCAATGGAACATGGTGTCGTCGGTGGAGTGCACCAGCAGTCCGAAAGTCTGTGTTTCGCAGTCGAAACCGGTGTTGTGCAGGGTTATTATTGGCTTAGGAATCACCGTAAGGTCGAGCATTTGAATGCTGTCGCAGCCATATTTGGATATAACGGTATCCACATAGCGACCTGTGCGCGAGTAGGCGTTGCCGAACAGGAACGACTGCTGACCTTCGCAGATGGTGTCGAAAATGGTGTCCTGATATTTGTAGTCCATGGTAAGGCAGAGGTGGATGATGCTGTCGCAGCCCACGGAGTTTGTTGTTCTGAAAGTAGGCAGTATTGTGCTTCGGGTGTAGGTGCGTCCGTTGCGCCAAACGTATCGTCCGCAGGCTACTACAGAGTCCCACGAGTGTGTTATTCGTCCGAATGTAAGCTGCCTTATAACGCTATCGCAAGTGTAGTTGAGGCGTCGTTTCACGGTATCGTAGTATACGCCTGTGGTGTAGCGCATAACTCCGCCAAATTCTATTGGTGTGTCGCTACAGGTGTCGTAATATTCGCGGCGTATAGTGTCGGCGCTTATATGTACTGTACTCGATATGTCGAAATAGTCGCCGTTGCAGGCTTGGTATTCCATACGAGCAGTATAGTTGGTAGGTTCGGTGGGGCACACGCGCCAGCGCGATATGGCGGTGTCGTTGTAGATTTGTTCGCTGAACAGGCGGCGTCCGGTGGTATCGGAGCCTTGGTACCAAGTAACGGTGTAGTTTGGTGTGCCTGTTGGGGTGAAACGCCATGCCTCGCGTATGCATCGCCAGTGTCCTCCGTTGCGGCCTGGAGGCGCCAAGCCTAATGTGCCTGTAGCATTTTGCAGTCCTACAAGGGCTTCTCCGTTGTTTGTACTTCCGAATGCTGTATGGTTCTCGATATACACATCGATAATGTTGGTACCTTCGTAAAGCACTATCATCGAAGTATTTGTAGAGTCGGTATTGCCGAAAAGGGGGCAACGGTAGAAACTGAAACAAGCTGCGCGGCAGGGATATTCGCCAACAACGCCCATGTATATAGCTCCACCATTAGAGCCTGGGTATATATCTTCGTAAACGCCATATATGGCATTCATTGCATCGGGCTCAAAATTGGGGTTAGGTATTGGGCAACCGGAATAGAAACTGTATGGGCACCATTGCCCGGCCTGGTTGAGGTCGAAAGTTACAATACCGTTGGTTCCTACCACGCAAGTGCCGTAGGTGTTGCCATAGAAACAGAAATCGAAGGGCAGGTTTATGGTGTCGGCGTAGTAGTCGTCGCCGGTGAGGTTTACAAGGCGCAGGCCGCCACCCACAAACGGGAATGGGGGATTGTATGGTATTTGCATCACGGTGTAGTCGTTGGCAGTTGTGGCTGTGGCATTTGAAAGTGCGCGCAGGGTTATGCATTCGCCACAGTGAAGGGTGGTGTCGGTGCTTGTGTTATTGTTGCTGGTGGCACGGGCTTGTATGGATGGACATCCCGAACCTATCAAGTTTTGGGAAATGGCTGTGGATGCAAACAATGTAAGCACCACTGTCAATACTGTTCCTACCAGCTTGAATATCAGTTTTTCCGCAATTTTCATAACGTGTCTGTTTTTCTCTTTTTTTGTTACTTATTATAGCGACTACCGAACTGCAAAGGTACGTTTTTTTTGCGAAACAAACAAATCATTTGCACTGTTTTTACCAACCGCAATCTGGTTAATTCTTGTTGTTCAGCGCTTTACGCATATATTATGGCGTTATTATTTTTGTTTCACAGGTGCTGTGCAACGTGCATCGGCAGTGCTTTACTTATTTTTATAGACACTCTGAATGTATGTTTGCAACATTGTTTTTGCACAATTTGCATTGTGGGGATGGTGAAATTTGCTTGGTGGTGCATTTTGGTACAATAAGCACAGCGGTACGCTGTTGGTTTGCGCGCCGCTGTTTGTTTTCTAATTGCGGGTGACTATGGATTGCTCTATCTCAGCACCTGCACGGTGCCGTTGCGCTGTATGTTGCCTTTGTATCCCTTTCCGGAGAAACGGTAGTAATAAGTGCCCGACGGGTCGTTGTTGGCGGCGGGGTCCCAGAAGTCCTCACGTTTAGTGATGTTCAGCTTGTGGTACACCATGCGTCCCCAGCTGTTGTAGATATACAGTTCGGTGTCGGTGAATCCGCGGCCTTCGATAAGGTTTTTGATTTCGAATATGTCGTTGTTGCCGTCGCCATTGGCGGTAACGGTGTTGGGGAATTGCAGGAAATCGTTGGTGATGTAAATCAGTTTGTCGGCAGTGTCGGTGCAAACGAGCTGGGATCCGTCGATTTTGGTGTAGGTTGTTATTGCCACAAGGCGTACAAGATAGTTGCCCACGCCGCTTTCGTCGGAAATTTGCCATTGGTAGTGCGGTTCGAATTCGGTAAGCTGCTCGGGGGTGCCTTCACCTTGGGCGTTGCCGAAAAGGTGCCACAAGTACGAGTTGTGCTGCGGGTCGTGTGGCTGCGATAGGTTGTGGAAATTCACTTCGGGCGAGAGCATGGTAATAATTGGCGGGTCCCATGAGAATGCCGCGCGTGTGAAATTGTAAACTATCACCCGGAAGTACACGGTGTCGCAGCAGCCGTTGGGCGCTATTATGGCGCAACGAATATTGTACGTGCCCGGGGTGGTATACGTATGTGTGACGCCTTCACCTCCGCGTATTGTGTTGGTGTAGCCGTCGCCCCACTCGAAAATGTAGGTGTTGCCCTGTGTTTCGGGACTTGCGTCGATGCGCGTTATGGTGGTGCCGAGGCAGACTTCTTCAATGGCGAAATCTGGCTGGAAGGATGGAAATTTGACATACAGTTTTTCGAGCTTCAGCACTGTTATGCTGTCGCAGCCGTGGGCTGTGGTGCTGCTGTCGTAGTAGGTGCCCGGTTCGGTGAGGTAATTGCCGGCGAAGTAGTATGATGTATTATTGCAGATGGTGTCGTAGATGGTGTCGTAAGAGGTGTTTTCGATTATGAGGTTGAGCGTTATCACGCTGTCGCAGCCGAGGTGGTTGCGGAGTGTTATGGTAGGGGTGTTGGTGCTGTGGGTGTAGGTTTCGCCGTTTTGCCATGTGTATTGGTTGCACGAATATACTCGGTCGATGGATGAGTTGTCGAGTTTTAGTTCGAGGCGTTCTATTATGCTGTCGCAGCCTTGTCGGTTGCGGATGGTGTCGAAGTACATGCCCGACTGGGTGAGGGTGCGTCCGTGGAAGACGTATGGCCCTGTATGGCAGAACGATGTGTCGGTGTAAGTAACCTCGCTGCTGGTGATGGTGGTGGTACTAAGAATGTCGAAATGGTCGCCGTTGCATGCGGTGTATCGCAGGCGTGCGGTGAAAGGATTCACACCTCTGGGGCATACGCGTATGCGCGACACGGCGGTGTCGTTGTTGATGGTGTCGTGTCCGAGAATCACGCCTGTTGCCGCCGAGGTGTCGGTGCCGTCGTACCAAGTAACCACGTAGTTGGCGGTGCCTGTTGGTGTAAAGCGCCAAGCTTCGGCGTAGGCTGTCCATGTGCCGCCGTTGCGGTTTGGAGGGGCAACGGCCATGGTGCCAGTGGAGTTCTGCACGCCTACAAGACCGTATCCGCTGTTAGTGGAGGAGCAGCAGTTGCGCTGCTGTATGTAAACGTCGATAATGTTGGTGCCTTCGTAAAGCACTATCTGATAAGTATTTCCCACGCTATAGTTGCCGTACAGTGGCACCTGATAGTAGTTGATACAGGCCACGCGGCATGGATAGGTACCCAGCACACCTTGATAAATCTGGCCGTTGCCGCTGTAGCCGGGGTAGATGTCCTCGCACACGCCATATATGGCGTTGAGCAACGATGATGGGAACTGTGCGTTGGGGATAGGTGTGTATGAAGAATAGCTGTACGCGCAGTAACCGCCGTTGTTGGATGCATTGAAGGAGACCACGCCGTTGGCTCCCACGCAGGCCTGCCTGTAGGTTTGGCCATAGAAGCAGAACGAAAACGGCAGGTTGATGATGGCCGCATAGTAGTCGTCTTGGGTGAGGTTTATCTGTGTACCCGACTGGAAGGAGAATGGGGGATTGTAAAGTATCGACGACACGGTGTAGTCGTTAGCTGTGGTGGCGGTGGCGGTTACGGAGGCATGGAGGATGATACATCCGCCGCACTGTATGGTGGTGTCGGCTCCGCTCACCGTTCCGGAGGCCTGTATCGACGGGCAACCGGTGGGTGCATTCTGGCCACTGAGCATTACAGGTGCCACAATAAGACACAACAATAACACGGTGGAGAATATTGTTTTGTGTTTGAGTTTATAAATTGTCATACTCGCTCCTTTTTTATTTTGACAAATTTGCAAACATTTTGCTACAAAAAAATGTCCTCCAATTATTTTTTTGTTTGCCGAGAGTATCAATACGCTATTGGCTGCTTTCGGCCTCGCTGTTTTTTTCTGTTTTGTTATTTTTTTTCGAAGCCATTTTCAGTTTTGCTTCGAGGAGTGCAATGCGTTGGTGTGCCGAATGTATTTTTTTGTCGAATTCCTGTTTGAGCAGGTCGGCTTGTTTTGAGTTGGCAAAGAAACCGATGTTGTTTTCCCAAGTGGCCACTTCGGCTTTCAGTTTTTCTATCTCGTCGTGAAGTCGGCGTGTGGCTTCGGGCGAGAGGTCGGTTTGGTCGGCGGCGGCCATGTCGGTTACAGTGATTTTCAGTTTGTCGAAATGAGCGTTCACCACGTTGTTGAACTCGTGCTGCAACTGTGAGCGTTTTTCGCCGGGGGTGAATCCCACTTCGTTCCAGCGGCGCTGCAGGGCTTGTATGGCGGCGAGGTTTTGCTTGTTGTCGTCGGTGAACTGTAGGTTTTTCATTTCATCGATAAGTTGCTGGCGTTTCTGTATGTTTTCTTGTCCGGCGTCTTTGCGGGAGTTGTAGAACTCGGTTTTTCGTTCGAAGAACTTGTCGCAAGCTGCGCGGAAGCGTTGCCATACTTTTTCGGATTGTTTTTTGGGTACGGACCCAATGCTTTTCCATTCGTTTTGCAGAGCCAGCAGTTGGTCGGTGGCTTTGCGCCAGTCGTTGTCGGTGTTTTCGGCAAGGTTTTCGGCTTTTATGCAGATGTCCACTTTGCGGTTGTAGTTTTCCGACTGTTCGGAACGCAGCTGAGAGAGGTACTGGTTTTTGTTTTGGTGGAATTTGGACATAGTTGCGGTGAACCGTTGCCAGATGGTTTCGTTGTGTTCGCGCGGCACTGGTCCTATGGAGCGCCAAATTTTCATAAGTTCGTCCATTTCGTTGGATTTGTCGTTCCATTCTTTGATGGTGTTGCACTGGGTTTCGGCGAGAGTTTCGGCTTTTTGACAGAGTTCGGTTTTTGCGAGCAGGTTTTGTTCCATTTCTTCCTGCATATGGCTGTAGTGTTCGCGTCTGCGTTGGTCTATTTTTTCGGCGGCGTTGCAGAAACGGCTCCATATTTCTTCGTTTTGTTCGGATGGAGCCGGGCCAATGCCCCGCCATTGTTCGCGATATTGCTGCAGTTCTTTGAAAGCTTTGTTCACCGAGGGTTCCATAATGAGGGCTTCGGTTTTTTCGCAGATGGCGATTTTTTTGTCGAGGTTTGCTTTCAGGTCCTTGTCGCGCAGTTCCTTTGTTATCTTCACTTTGGTGAAGAACTGTTCGATAAGGAAATGGTAGTTGTTCCAGAGGTTGTTTATTTCGTTGCGCGGCACGTCGCCGATGGTTTTCCATCGTTCTTGTATGTTGTTGAATTTGTCGTGCGAGGCTTTGAGGGTGTCGGTGCTGTTGATGAGTTGCCGCAGTTCGTCGAGGAGTTGGTTTTTCAGCTCCATGTTGTGTTGTTTTTGGGCATCGAGCTGCTGGTTGTACTGCTGGCGTTTTTTGCGGTATTGGCTGTAAAGTTCGTTGTATGTTTCGGTTACGGTGTCGGGATTTGGGGTGTTTTTTTGCTCGTCGGCGTTTTCGTCGGGCTGATTTTGCTGTTCTTGCTGTTGCGAAAGGTATTGCTTGTTTTTCTCGGCGAATTGTTGTTTTATGGCAAGCACTCGGTTACGGATTTGTGTTATGTCGAGCTGCAGCAGTTCGCGCAGTGCTTCGACGAGCTGTTCGCGGGAGTAGGCTGAGTAGTCGGTTTGTGGTTCCACGAAAGGCTGTTCGGGCTGCTGTTCGGACTGGCTATCGGCAGGAGTTTCAGCGGCTTGGGTTGGCTGTTGCTGTTCGTCGGCGGGTGTTTCGGCGACAGATTGCTGCTCGCTGTCGGGCACGATAGTGTTGGCGGGTTGAGGGTCGATGTTGGTGTTTTCGGCATTGGCCATCTCCGGCTGCAGATTTTTTTCGGTCTCTTCCATGTTGCTTTTAAGTGTGTTTATCTGGGTAGGTTGTTATGTTTTAAATGGTGTTAAATGCAAATGCAAACTTACGTTTTTTTTTTGACAAAAAAAAATGAACGGTCTTTTCTTTTAAAGGAAAAAGCCGCCCATTTTAAACAAATATCTAATTACCAGCATATTGCGATTAAATATTTATTTTTATTTGATTAGCATTTTGACTGTTCAATCTGGTTATTGCTGTATTTTTTTCTCAATATCTTCGGCCCACGAGCGGAATTGTTTGTCGGTTTCGATAAGGTTCGACACTTGTTTGCAAGCGTGGAGCACGGTGGCGTGGTCTTTGTTTCCGCATTGCAGGCCAATCATCGACAGAGGCAGTTTGGTGAAGTGTTTTGCAAAGTACATTGCCAGTTGGCGGGCCTGAACAATTTCGCGTTTGCGGGTACGCGACTGCAGGCTTTCGACGGAGAGGCTGAAGTAGTCGCAAACCACTTTTTGTATGTAGTCGATAGTGATGTCGCGCGATGTGTTTTTCACGAATTTTTCTATCATCTGCTTGGCGAGGTCGAAGGTTATTTCCTTTTTGTTGAACGACGATTGGGCGAGCAACGTTACCAGAGCTCCTTCGAGTTCGCGCACGTTGGTGTTGATGTTGTAGGCGATGTGTTCTATTACCGAGTATGGCATTTCGATGCCGTCTTGTGCCAATTTTTGTTTCAGGATGTTGATACGTGTTTCCACATCTGGCACCTGGAGGTCGGCTTGCAGCCCCCATTTCAGGCGGTTGACGATGCGGTCTTCGATGCCTGAGAGTTCGGACGGGGCTTTGTCGGAGGTGATGATGATTTGTTTTTTCTGCAGGTGCAGGTGGTTGAAAATTTGGAAGAAAGCCTCTTGAGTTTTTGGAGCCCGATTTGCCCAGAACTGTATGTCGTCGATTATGAGCACGTCGACGCACTCGTAGAAATGGATGAAGTCGTTGGTGGTATTGTCGTGAGCCGAGGTGGTGTACTGACGCATAAACTGGTCGGAGGTTACGTAGAGCACCACTTTGTCGCTGTGCAGCTCTTTGGTTTTCCAACCAATGGCAGTGGCGAGGTGCGATTTGCCCAATCCGCTGTTGCCATAGATGAGCATTGGATTGAATGACGTGGTGCCCGGGTTTTGGGCTATGGTGAAGCCAGCGCTGCGTGCAAGGCGGTTGCAGTCGCCTTCGACGAAATTTTCGAGGCGCCACGACTCGTTGAGTTGCGAGTTGATTTTGATAGTCTTAAGGCCGGGTACCATGAGCGGGTTTACCACTGCACCTGCCCCCGGTTGCATGGTAGGCGTTGTCATACTTACGGGTTGTTTGTTTATAGTACCTGTGGAGCCATGCGATGGCAGGCTTACTGTTGCTATCGGTTTTTTGTTTTCGTCCATAACCACTTTAATATTATACCTTAACCTGCCCGACGGGCCTAATTCTTTTTTTATTGTTCGACGAAGAATATCGGAGAATCGGGCCTCCAAATGCTCGCAATAGTAGTGGCTGGGCAGACGTATTGTAAGTACTGTGCCTGTAGGTTCTTCCGCCAAGTCGATAGGTTCGATGGGTGCAAACCATGTGTTGAACATTTCGGGTGGAACTACCGCCTTAATCACATC
The DNA here is from genome assembly GCA_937915785.1 of uncultured Bacteroidales bacterium. Classification (GTDB taxonomy): domain Bacteria; phylum Bacteroidota; class Bacteroidia; order Bacteroidales; family P3; genus UBA1219. The sequence goes on along the minus strand of CALGGY010000157.1, from coordinate 2,804 downwards.
AAGGCAATTACTCCAAACTTTCCTATAATCTTTTTCGGTCGTCATTGATTGTTTATTGCTGTTTTTCTGTTATATATACTATTTGCACACTTGGTGCTATCTTTATGCAAATGTATAACTAATTATTTTTTGTGAAGTTCAAAAAAAAATTTGGTGGTTTCATTTTTTTTTTGTAAACATCTTACCCCTCTTTAGGAATCAATTCCTTAAAAAAATCCTAATTTTCTTATTGACACACTTTTACACCACCACCACCACCTTTGGGGCAAATATACAATTTATTTTTCAAATAAAAAAGATTTTCCAATATTTTTTTTATATATTTATCTACAATTTTACACATTTTACACATTTTATTATATATCAGCATATTACAACAAACAACTTTATATAATCATTTAGTTTCCACACACTTTTCATATAGTTTTGTCTATCAAACAAATGCAAAAGCATCTATTTTTCAGTTTCACTACACCGCATTATTTGTCAACATTTTAACATTTGACCACACCTCTCAAGTTTTCTTTATCCTGATTTTTGCTCATTTTTTTTTGTGAGGAGTAGAATAATTTTTTTTGCCGAAAGTTTTCGATGTTCATCTACGGATAACAGCCTGCATAAATTCCTCCCATTTCCAATTCGAACAACTTAAAAATCAGCCGATTATCAACAACTCAAACAAATATCTCATATTCGGCGGGTGTTTTCATGCGTTCACGAGGCGAAAAAAAAATATCAACCGATCATCTACGCATCGCGAAGTTTTTTCTTTTGACGAAGGGTTGTGCAAATTTCTATTGTTTCGGCAAGAGGAAAATACATTTGCCCCCCTCCCCACCGTTCATCGAATAAGAAGCACGGAGCCGGTTTTTTCGAGGGTATGACCAGGATCCTTTTGGGTTGTATAACGTACCACATACACATAGGAGCCTGGCTTGCAGTCGCGATACTTGTACGTTCCGTCCCAGCTTGCTTCGGGATTTGTGCTATGGAACACAAGCAGTCCTTCGCGAGAGTATATCGATATTTCGTATTCCAAAACGTTGTGGGCACCCACTTTGAAAAGGTTGTTGCCGTAGCCACGCCGGTCGGGAGTGAAAGCCGTGGGCACCCACAAATCGCCTTTGAGTATGGGCAAGACATTGACCACAGTGTCGTGGCAGCCTTGGGCATTGGCCACCACCAGCGTAACCTCGATGGTGTCGGTTGCGGGCGTGGGGGTGTAATAAACTATGCTGTCGTTCAGCCGCAAATAATCGGCAGCGGTGGGGTTGTCCTCATGGAAAAGCCAACGGCGCCAAACCACATTGCCGATACTGTTGTCGGCAAACTTTGTTTGAAGGTGGTCCTCCGTTATCTGCGGCGGATTTACGGCCATTGCCGCTTCAAGCACTGCCGGTTTGTTGACATCGACGGTGGCGGTGCTAAAACAATTGAACGGTTGGATATCGACTGTGGCGGTATAGGAGGTAAGCCTTTGTGGGGAGACGTAAATAACCATATTGGTCTCCTGTCCCGAAAGGGTGCTGTCCATGGGGTACGACGACCACACAATGGAGTTGGCGTTGGTATTGGCCACAATGGTAGCCACTCCGTTGGCACAATAGAAACCGGAATCGGACAACGACAACGATGGGTAAGGCAATACCGTGAGGTTGAGCTTGATGATGCTGTCGCAACCGTTGACATCGAACAGAGTATCGTAGTAAACCCCTTCATTTACAAAAATATGACCTGCGAAAACGAAGTTGTTGTCCTGACAGATGGTGTCGAACAGCTCGGTACGCTGTGGGCGACAGGCATACAAATGCAGCAGTATGGTGCTGTCGCAGCCATTGGACACTTTTGTCAAAAGATGGGAATAGACGCCGGTGGTATCGCAACTCTGTCCGTAAAAACTATAGCTGTTTCCCACGTCGATAGTATCGTAAATATGTATCAGGGACGAGTCGTGAACAAAGAGCTTAAGCAGTACCAGACTGTCGCAGCCGCTGGTGGTACGCAGAATGTTGCGGTACACACCCGTGGCCGTATAGCTGTTGCCGTTGTACGAATATGTCTGTCCCCTGCAAATGGTGTCGCTAATGGTGGTGCGTATGGTGTCGGCAACCTGCAGGGCGATATGCAGAACGCTATCGCAACCGTTAGGAGTACGAAGGTTTTGCCTATGCCATCCTGCAGTGCTGTAGCTGTGTCCGTTGACCTCCACTGCCCGTCCGGCACAAGTCGAAAGATACACAGTGTCGCGAATAGTGTCGGACACCATCAAATGCACATGCAAAATGCTGTCGCAACCGTTTGTTGTGCGGAAATGTTGGCGATACCAGCCTGCCACACTATATACTATACTATTATATGTGTATGATTGTCCAGCGCACACTGTTTGTTCCACAGTGTCGCGGATGGTATCGTTCACCGTAAGGTGTATCACCGTAAGGCTATCGCACCCCTGCGCAGAGGTGAGACGTTGATAATAGGTTCCCTGCTGCGAATACGACTGTCCGCCATGGGTATAAATAGCTCCAGCACAGACATTTGCCCAAAGCTCCGTGCGGAAAGTGTCGTTCACCGCAAGGTTGATGTACAAACGGCGGTAGCAACCCAAGCTCTGATCGCGGAGCAGCTGACTGTACATGTCCTGAAGTGTGTACTGATGGCCGTTGGTGTCGAAACTGCCGCCGGCGCAGATGATCCGATAAATAGTGTCGCGAAGGGTGTCGTTCACCGTAAGGTTGATGTACAAACGGCTGTAGCAGCCCGAACTCTGGTCGCGGAGCAACTGACTGTACATGCCTTGAAGTGTG
>CALGGY010000156.1 GCA_937915785.1 uncultured Bacteroidales bacterium | reverse complement strand
CCATGATGCTTTCTGCTGTGTGATTCTGTTGTTCCATATACGCATAACGAAAAATTCAGTCGATTATTGCACTATAGCGATTATCAAATAGTTGAAGAAATACGCTATAAAATGGGAAAAGGAACGATTAATTCAATAAAAAAGAACACCTTTCCCGATTTGGCTCGTGCGGGATTGCTTGATAGGTACGACAAAAGTGGAAACAAAATATTTGAATCGTTTTCAAAAGGCGAGGACAAAACCCAAAACAAGCGCAAAGCAGTTTATTATGTCAGTTTATCTTCTTTAGCGGTGCAATTTGCAGAGGCAAAAACAGAATTTGAACGTCGTAAATATTATACAGATGCAATTGATAAGCTGACAAATAACGCAGCATCTGATTTGGTTGAACTTCTATCAACAAATGTTATCTTTGACAACATAAACATATTGGAATTTATGTATGTTTTATCAGATGACAGAATAGGGGTCAATTACAATGATAAATTGTTATATTTGTTAGATTATCGTAAACTTTCCGATCCCCAAAAAGGGGAATTGACCAAATTACTGCAAGAATATTGTGATCCGAAAAGAAATGTTGGTTCTAAAATCAATGCCCGAGATTATCATAACTGGAAAAATGAAAGTCAGCAAATTTTTGGATTATTAAGCAATTCTACATATTTCAATGTTATTAACGACAATCTTATATTAAATAACGGTCAATATGGATTATTTGTCCAATCTGCGAAACGTAGTACAAAGCCCAAGGATGAATATTTTAAATACCATTCAATTAAACCTGTTCCAAATTATGAGTTGCATCATATTATTCCATTTAAGCGTGCAAACAATCAACAAGACGCTCATTTTATTGATGATAAAAGGAATATGATTTATTTATCTGCGAGCAAGCATGCGGAATTCACAAAAACTCAAAACGTTAACATTCGGGCAAGTTATACAGCTCCTAATCTATTATTTCTTCAGCTTGACAGTATAGACCAAGTAATAACAGTTAATTTAGCTAACAAAGAGGCTTTATTGTCGGCTCAACACATTAATGAAGTTGTTGACTACAACAGAGCACTCCTAAAAAAGTTTTACTAAAATTGATTTGTTATATCCTCGCCCAACATACCCCCCTCCCACTGACCAAATTTACGTGAAAAAACGTCAGTCTGTTGACTGAATTCACGTAAAAAGCGTCAACGCAATGATTTTTTAGTGCCTTTGCAGCGGAAAAAATAAGAAAACCTACAAAAACCTCGTGCAATTCCGCAGCAAACAGGGCTTCAGCTTGTGATAGTACCCCCCCCCACACAATAAATCGCACCTTTCTGCGTTACAATCATTTTGGACGGAAATTTATTATTAACTAACCAGCTTTCCGCCATGTACAGAAACAATCAACAAAAAAAACGCAAGCCATAGGCGAGCATGATAAAAAATATATAAACATAATCCACTATGACCAAGCTCAGTGTCAACATCAACAAAGTGGCCACCATACGCAACGCGCGCGGAGGCAATCTGCCCGATGTTGTGCGGTTTGCCAGCGACTGCGAGCGTTTCGGAGCGCAGGGCATCACCGTGCACCCGCGTCCCGACCAGCGCCATATCCGCTACAGCGATGTGCGGCAGCTGAAGCCGGTGATAACCACCGAGTTCAACATCGAGGGCAACCCGGTGCCATCTTTCGTGGAACTTGTTTCGGAGGTGCTTCCCACGCAGGTTACCCTCGTCCCCGATACCGACAATGTGCTTACCTCCAACGCCGGGTGGGACACCGTGAAACACTTCCATTTCCTGAAGGACATTGTAGCCCAATTCCACAGCCTCGGCATTCGCGTGTCCATCTTTATCGACCCCGTGCCCGCACTTATCGAAAATGCCAAACTCACCGGCACCGACCGCGTGGAGCTCTATACCGAGGCCTATGCCGCCCGCTATGCCGCCAACCGCGAGGCAGCCATAGCAACGTATGTCGAAGCCGCCAACGTAGCCCATAGCCTTGACCTTGGACTCAACGCCGGCCACGACCTCAACCTGCACAACCTCAGCTACTTCAAACAGCGGATACCCTTTTTGGATGAAGTCTCTATCGGCCATGCCCTCATAAGCGATGCCCTATATCTGGGTATCGAAGACACAATCCACCAGTATCTCAGTTGTCTGGACGAAAAGCCCCGCTATTGATATGCTGCCTACACCAAACCGTCCCGAAGGGACGACATACCAATAACCCCTCACGGCTCTGCTGTGTGGGGACAAAAAAAAATAGACCATGGGAATGTTCTACACACCGTCGCCACGACGTTTCACCTACAAGCCCCGCTACTACAGCGAGGAAAAAGAGGAGCTGGAGACGCTCCGCTCCAAGTACGCCAACCGCAGTCAAGGCGAATCCAACCCCGCCACCACCGACGAGGAGATTGAGTACTATCGCCGTCTGGTGGACTCTTTCGACAAAAAGGAGGAGAAAAAACGCACCTTCGCTTTTCTGCGTCGCAAGCCATTGCCCACTTTCAACTACAAGTCGCGTTTCTCCGGTGCCGACACCCCTGCCGACAGCAGCCAAACCCCGAAATATCATCGCAAGATAGAGTTGAAAAAGGCCATGCACGATCGCCATTCGTCATACACTGCCGAACCTGTGCCAACAAGCCGTATATTCATCTATGCCGCCATTGTGTCTATTATCATCCTTTGGATTTTGTTCGGCAATTTCGAAAAGGTGGTAGAGGTGTTCACCACTCCCGGTGCTGGGAAATAATTGAAAATGAACAATGTATAATTAATAATGTGCAATTAGCTTGGAATTTTTCAGTTGAACAATAAATCTCCTCATTATTCATTACTGTTTTCAGATCACAGTTCACTAACGCGTCTGCGTTTGCTTGCAGCAGAAAAAATCGTCCGAATTCCGAATTAAAAAAAAATCGTACCTTTGCAAAAATTTTAAACGATGTACATAAACGTTTTAAAGTCTAAAATTCACCGAGTTACGGTTACCCAAGCCGACCTCGACTACATTGGCAGCATCACTATCGACGAGGAGCTGATGCGTGCCGCCGGTATGATCGAAAACGAGCAGGTGCATATCTACAACATCACCACCGGCGAACGTTTTAGTACCTATGTCATTAAAGGAGAGGCTGGTACTGGTGTCATCGGTATCAACGGCGCTGCCGCACACAAAGCTGGTGTCGGCGACCTTATCATCATTGCTTCATACGCCATCATGGATTTCGAAGAGGCCAAAACCCACACCCCAACAGTTATCTTCCCAAAGGATAACAAACTACAATAGTCTGATAATAAGATATTTATAAGCTATGGACAAAAAGCGCATCCTCAACATACTCAAATTCGTGCTGTTTTTGGGTTTGGGATTGTTTTTTGTCTATTGGTTCCTGCTAAAGTTGGATGCCGACACCCGCGCCTCTATCTGGCAGTCGTTCCGCAGTGCCAACTATTTTTGGGTGGCGGTGGCCATGCTTGTCAGCGTTATTAGTCATGTTCTTAGGGCGTTGCGGTGGAATTTACTATTGCATTCAATAGGTCACGGTGTGCGGTGGAACCACTCTTTTGGTGCCGTTATGGTGGCATATCTGACCAACCTTGCCGTGCCGCGCCTGGGCGAGGTGCTGCGCTGCGGCGTGCTGCTCCATTCCGACCGCGTTCCGGTGCAAAAATCCCTGGGCACCGTGGTTACTGAGCGTGTTGTGGATGTTTTTGCTTTCCTGCTCACCCTGCTGCTCGGTTTGGCACTTGCTTTCTACCAGCTCAAGGATTGGCTTTACGATCAGCTTGCCGCCAAAGTTTCCACTTTGCCAAGCATTTGGGTGGTTCTGGCTGTTGGATTTGTTCTTGCCGTGGCTGTGGTGGTGCTTTATGTAGCTTTCCGCAAAAAATTGCTCAAATACAGCCTTTTCCAGAAAATAGACAATCTGGTTACGGGCTTTTTCGAAGGGCTTAAAAGCATAGCCCATCTGCGTAGTCCGTGGCTGTTTGCATTCTACAGCATAGCCATTTATTTCCTTTATTTCCTCGGCGGATACATCATTTTCCTTGCCTTGCCCGAAACCGCCTCGTTGCCCTTCATCGCCGCGTTGGTGCTTTATATTTTTGGAACAGTGGGTATGATGGTAACCCCCGGGGGCATAGGACTTTATCCCGTTCTTGTGTGGCAGGCTTTGGCCATCTATGGGGTGGGGCAGGAGGCAGGTCTGGCCACCGGATGGCTCCTGTGGTCGTCGCAGCAGGTGGTGGTGCTTATACTCGGTTTCGCATATCTTGTCAAATTCTCGATACTTAAAAAACAGTCAGCCCGATGAAAACCGATTTCAACCAGCTGGTGAAACAAAAAATTGTAACCCCCGAGCAGCTCCGAGGTTGCTTTGCTCCCGGAAGCAAAGTGGTTTTTACCAACGGCTGTTTCGACATTGTCCACCAAGGGCACATCGACTACCTTTCCAAAGCCCGCAACCTTGGCGATGTGCTTGTGGTAGGGCTCAACACCGATGCCTCTGTACGCCGGCTCAAAGGCCCCCGCCGCCCTATCAACGACCAGCAAAGCCGTGCGTTGCTGCTTGCTTCCATGGTGTTTGTCGATTATGTGGTGTTTTTCGACCAAGACACCCCTTACGAGCTTATCAAAGCCGTGCAGCCCGACATATTGGTGAAAGGCTCCGACTATCGGCCAGAGGACATTGTTGGCTACGATATTGTAATGGCCAAGGGCGGACGCGTGGAAACCCTCGATTACCTGCCCGGTTTCTCAACCACAGCAATAGAACGTAAAATACTGGAAAACAGTAAGTAATTCCAAAATTTTATACACTTGTTTATGACCAAAATGGAGTTTATACCGTTTTGGTGCCATGCTTTTCTGGCCATTTAACACGATGGTAAAAAAAATTAACAAACCCTTGTTCAAATCAAAAAACCTCAATTATTTGGTATTTTCTGCAAAATAATGTATATTTGCAAAAATATTGGAATAGGGAAAAAAGCCTATGTTCGGGTGTTATTTCCTATGTTTCAATATTGTACACCAAACGGAATAGTGTCGTTATTGTTGCAAATAATGACGTTTGCTCCGTTGCAGGTGTTAAAATGCCAAGGGTCATATCGTTACATGTTACTGACCGTGCCTTTGGCGTGTCTAATCGGTGTAATGGACAAAATTAATGGTTATTTTGAGGACAAATTCTCTAATGGACA